>CAZQDO010000466.1:0-4669 GCA_964592085.1 uncultured Anaerolineae bacterium
TTTGCCAACAGGCCAGGGAGGGGGAAAGAGGCATCACCAAGGGCAAGCTGGAGAAGGTTGTTGTCCGGGAGGGGGAGGGTTACCATCGGCTGCTCCTCGGTGGGCGAGGCGATTCCATGACAGTGAAAGCTGACTGAGAATGGATCAGAGGACGAGAAAACCCAAGGACAGGGATTTCATCGAGACTAAAGAGGGGATGTTCTTCTGCGTGACGGATTACCTTCACCCACCGAGCAAGTACACTGCTTATCTCAAGTACTCCCCAGCTCCAGCGGGAAGGTGGAAAAGCGGAGAGGTTCATTACCGTAGGGAGCTGGAATACTACCACGTCAGCCAGGTGGGCGATACGATAGCTTCCCTGGAGCGGAATTACCCCCACTACGTCCACCACTGTCCTGTCAGGGACATCAGGTTCTCCATGATCCCTCAGGAATACGTGAAAAAATACTACCTGCCTGAGCAGCGGCTACGGGAGATCCTTGACATCCATCGAGACCCTCTCGAGGAGGAAGTGTGCGCCTTCGTCTCCGAGATCATAGCTTGCGCTGGAATCAAGGAGGAGGACTTTGGCATCACCGGCTCCATCCTGTTGGGTATACACAACCCCGAATTCTCGGATATTGACCTGCTGGTCTATAGCCTGGAGAACGCTGTAAAAGTCAGGGCGGCACTGAAGGAGGGGAGGTCAGTCCAGATTCGCTCCGTGACGGGAGAGACGCTGGAAGAGTGGTGTGCCTCAGTAGTCGAGCACTTTCCACTCAGTTATGAGGAGGTCCGCTATCTCGCTGCGAGGAGGTGGAACTACGGCTTTTTCGGCGACAGGTACTTCTCCGTTCACCCCACAAGGACGGATGACGAAATCAGGGAAAGCTACGGGGACAGGGTCTACCGGGGGAAGGGCGTAGCCAGGATCAGGGCCATCGTCTCAGATGTCAGCGAAGCCTTGTTCACGCCGGCCCTGTACAGGATAGAGGAGGTGGAGGTCATTGATGGTGAGGGCGCGCTCCCACTCAAAGAGATTGTCTCTTACGAGGGGCTCTATCGCGATGTCGTGGACACCGGTGCGGAGATTGATGCCAGGGGCAAGGTGGAAAGCGTCAACGGGCAATACGACAGGCTGGTAATTGGAACGACCCGTCTTGGGGGAAGGGGGTATCTGAAGCCATTAGCATAGTCGAATGCTTGCTACCCCATTGAGTCTCTGTCAAGCTTCGAAGGTGAGTGGATCGACCCTGGTGACGAAATCTAGTAGATCAAAATCTCGGTCGACGCTGAGTAGCTTTGTGACGCCATTGTTTTTCATCACTGCCGCGTGAATGGCATCACGGGCTTCCAGGCCATTCTGATGATGCTTGGCAAAAAGGTCTATTGCCAGCCTGGTGTCATCTCCGTTCACGGGCAGGATGGTCAAAGAATAAGCGAGGATCTCGCGGCAGAGTTGAATCCCCTTTCGGGGCAGTTTCAGGCGCGAGTAACGATAGAGCATCTCCTGAAGAATCTCTGTATTGATCACTGCCTGGAGTCTGCCGGCCTCAAGCCTGGCCAGTATCTCCACGCAAGGTGCTTTGTAGGGATGTTCTGCCCCGGCTGCATACATGAAGATATTAGCATCGAGGAAGTACGGTTCATTGGTCACGTCAGTCGCCCTTCTTCAATTTCCTTTTCCATCGTTTCCCAGTCACTGACAGGCAGATTCATAGAGGCGATGCGAGCGGTGATGGGACCTAGTTTTTTCTTCGGTTCGATAAGCAGACCCTCATCAGTGAGTCGCAATGTGACCTCCTCACTGGGACGCAGTCCCAAAGCTTCCAATAAGCTCTTTGGGAGGGCGATACGTCCCGCCTGGTCGATTGTCACCATCTGAAACATAGTTTACTACCCCCGTATCTTAGAAGTACTTCATTGTTCCGATTGGACTACAATTATATCGTACTAGCCTGCAAAAAGCAAACCCCGAGAAAGCGCGATGAGGGATAAAAGAAGTGGTGGGGTAGGTTCGTGATTTGACAATAGTGAAGATGTGTTGTATGATGTGCTATGTGATGTTTTTCAAAGATGGAGGTAATAACGGCTCGATATTCCTTGAACTTACCCACTCATTTGAAACGAGATGCAGAGCAATGGGCTGCCGATCAGGGCGTCTCGCTCAATCAGTTTATCCTGTGGGCTGTGGCTGAGAAAGTGGGGACTCTGGAAGGGGGTCTTGATGACCCGGCTTTTCCGCACGTCACATATCGTCGCGGCGCTGCGGGGCAGCCTGTGCCTGTCTTGCGTGGCACCGGCATTCGCGTTCAGACATTGGCCGTGGCTGCTCATCAATGGGGTCTGACACCCGCTGAAATCGCAAAAGAGTATGGTCTTACCAAAACTCAGGTGAACGCCGCTCTGGCTTTCTATGACACCCGCCGTGTGGAAATAGACGCAGCCATTGCAGCCGAGCGGACCATGGAAGAGGCCCATGTCTAAGCCCCGGCTCCACCTGGATGCCGACACATCTATGAAGGCACTACACGCAGCGTTGGTCAAGCGTGGCCACGATGTGACGCGGACACCAAATGACTGGATGCCTATGGATGCCACCGATGAGACCCAGTTGTTAGGAGCAACGGCTCAAGGACGATGCATCCTCACTTTCAACATCCGTGACTTCGTGGTTCTGGCACGGCGTTATCCCCGACATGGCGGCATCATTCTGGCTGCCCAAAGCAGTTGGACATTGTCCGGCTTGATTGCGGCTTTGGACCAATTGCTTTCAGAGACACAAGCGTCTGACTGGATTGGACAAATGCGATGGCTGAATGAGTGGCGGGTGCGATGATGTTGTCCGCAAGCAAGCCACAACTGGGCCTCAATATGCATCCCAAATGGCTGGGGGATGGCAAGGCCGAGGATTTCCTTCTCCCTTTGAAGGAGCTAGGACTGAATGTCCTGGAATTCACGCTGAATCTCTCCTACCCCGACTGGCCAGAGATGCGCTCTCTGATCGAGGAGGGTCTTCAGTTGGGGTTCAGGGTCACTTTTCACGCTCCCTACAAAGACCCATACAATCCCGCCGGATTCTCGAGTGGGGAGAGGGACAAAGTCGAGCGCCTATACCGACTGGCTCTCGCCTACGCCGCTCGTATTGCTGAGGAGGCAGGCCCCACCACCCTCGTCGTCCACGGAGCAAAAGGAAATGGCCCCCGTGAGGATCTGCGCCGTGACACGAGGGCTTTTCTGGGTTGGATCGTGGAGGAGTTTGCGAACCTCCGCCCTTGTATTGAGCTCTTGGTGAAAGAGGAGAGCACAAACAAGATTGGAGACAACAAGGCCGAGTTGGTGGAAATCGTTTCTGGCCTGGATTCACTGAGGATTGGCATCTGCTGGGATCTGGGCCACGATGCCCGCAACGGCTCGCTGCCTGCCCCGCCCTGCTTCATCGTCTCGGTCCGCCACGCGCACCTTCACGACATCTCTCCCGACGGCCTCGACCATTGTCCCCTCATCTTCGGCAACGCACCCTACGAGAAGCGGCTGCGCCAATTGATTCGGGCCGACTACAAAGGAGCTGTGATCCTGGAGGTGGACGGTCAGCGCGTGGCCCGCTTCGCGGCGATGCAGGACAAGCATCCCCGCCAGATCCTCCAGGACAATCTATCGAGATTGACGCAGTTCATAGATACTTCCGCCTCAAAGCTTCAGCACCCTGGATGTATAGGTGATCCAACACCGTCCCCGTAGCCCCTTTGAGATCCATCACCTCGACCAACTCTGCGAATTCTCCGCCAGCCATGCCGTCGGCGATGAGGGCGGCCCCCTGGGCCGCTTCCTTGGCTGTTCGAGCAAACCCCTCGACCCAGCGCACCTGTCCTGAGCCCTGTCGAAGGGGCGGCGCGAAGCGGGTCAGCCGATCCGCTAGCTCCTGGCGGACCCGCTCAATGCGGCACAGCCGACCTGAGAGCAGAATCTCCCGGGGCGCGGACACAACGGCCATCTCAGCCGCCACGCTCCTGGCGATGCCCTCCATGAGCGCATCCCAGGCTACTTGAGCCCGCTTGTCCGTAGCGACCAGCTTGACGAGGTCTTCCGGCGAGAGACCCGGTCGGCCAGCGACGTAGGCTGCCCCGCCGGAGAAGAGCAGCTCCTTATCGAAGTCGCCCAACAAGTAGGCCAATTCCCCGTCCATAGCCCCCAGGGAACGGTAGCCCAGAGAGGTGTTGGTGCCACCCAGACCATCCACCACCTTGCCCCCTTCCACAGCCATGATTGCTGTGAAAGCCTCGCCTACCTCGATCAGGATAAACGAGGTCTCCGCGTATTCGATGCCGTAGTGACGCGCCTGATCATAGACCCCCAGAACCGCGCAGCAGAGCTTGTCGGCAGTGCCCATGTCTATCTTGTTCACCTTACGGTGCTCCGGCACGGTAGGCAGGTGGATAACGCCGGGCATGAAAGTCACGGGCAGGTTGCTCTCCCTCAACAGTCTGACTATCTCGGCCATTCCGCGGATGGGAAAGGAACTCCCTCGCCGCTTTTCCCTGGCCAGAATGTACTGAAGACGTTCCCGCTGGCCGAACTCCTGGATGCGCACCCAGGGGAGGCCATAACCCGATGGAGCAATGATCATGTCAACGGGTTCCGCTGACCTCAGTAGATCCACTAAGATTCGGGGCTGGGCACCGACCTGGGC
>CAZQDO010000467.1:0-4649 GCA_964592085.1 uncultured Anaerolineae bacterium
AGGCGAGGTCTTCCGCCAGCGCGCCGCCGACGTGGAGGACGTGGGACGGCGGGTGCTGCGCATCCTGTTGGGCATCAGTGAGATCTCCCTGGCTGAGCTGCCGAAGCCGGTGGTGGTAGTGGCCCACGACCTCACCCCCTCCGACACCGCCCAAATGGACAAGGAGCGGGCCCTGGGTTTCTGCACCGCCATCGGGGGCAGAACCTCCCACACCGCTATCCTGGCCCGCAGCCTGGGCCTGCCGGCGGTGGTCGGCCTGGGGGAGGACGCGCTGCGCATCCCGGATGAGGCGCCTTTGATCATTGATGGGGACCAGGGCCTGGTGATCGTCAATCCGGATGAGAGCACCCTTGCCGAATACCGCGCTCGCCAGGAAGCATTGCTGGCTCAGCAGGTGGCCGCCAGGCGCGCGGCTCAACGCCCCGCTCAAACCCTTGATGGGCAGCGGGTGGAGGTGGCGGCCAACGTCGGCGACGTGGCCTCGGCACGGGTGGCCCTGGAGCATGGTGCCGAAGGGGTGGGGCTGCTGCGTACCGAGTTCCTCTATCTGGATCGCGCCACCATGCCCAGCGAGGAGGAGCAGTACGCCGCCTATCGCGCCATCGCTGACCTGATGGGGGAACGCCCCCTCATCGTCCGCACTTTTGACATCGGGGGCGACAAGCAGTTGCCTTATCTCGACATAAGCGACGAGCTCAACCCCTTTCTGGGGTGGCGGGCTATCCGGCTTTCCCTGGATCAGGTGGATCTCTTCCGAACGCAGCTCAGGGCCATCCTTCGAGCGGGCCATGAGCGCAACATCAAGATCATGTTCCCCATGATCGCCGACGTGGGGGAGGTGCGTCGGGCCAGGGACGTCCTGGCCGAGGTGAGGGCTGAACTGGAGGCCGAGAACATCCCCATCGCTTCCGAGGTTGAGGTGGGGATCATGGTGGAGGTGCCGGCGGCGGCTTTGGCAGCCGATGTGCTGGCTGAAGAGGTGGACTTTTTCAGCATCGGCACCAACGATTTGATTCAATACACCATGGCTTGCGACCGTACCAACGAGAAGGTCGCTTATCTCTACCAGCCGCTGCACCCGGCCATCCTGCGGTTGATCAAGCAGGTGATTGAGGCTGCTCATGCGGCGGGCAAATGGGTGGGCATGTGCGGGGAGATGGCGGGCCAGCCCGAAGCCATCCCCATCCTGTTGGGTCTGGGGCTGGACGAGTTCAGCATGAGTGCGGCGGCCATTCCCCGGGCCAAGGCGCTGATCGCGGCGCTCACTCTGGACAGGGCACGAGAAGTGGCTGCCGAGGCGCTCAACATGTCCACCGCAGACCAGATCCGGAGCTACGCTCAGGAGATTATAAATTCGTTGAGTTAATTTGCCAAATTTATAGGTATCTGTTATAATTACGCTGACGGGGCGTAGCGCAGCCAGGAAGCGCACTTGAATGGGGTTCAAGTGGTCGCCGGTTCAAATCCGGCCGCCCCGACCATAACATAGGCTACTAGCCACAGGCAATGGAATGGCCGATTGACTCTACGCTGTCGGCCATTGCTTGTATTGAGGAATGGGTGACGAGTTAACGAGTAATAAGGCAACGAGGCAATAAGGTGAAAATCGCTTCAGAATTTGATTGGACGGCGGACTTTGTTCTCTACGAGGGAGATTGTCTGGATTTGCTTCCTCGGATTCCCGATGGGTTTGTCAAGCTGGTGGTCACCTCACCGCCGTATAACCTGGGCAAACCGTATGAAAGCCGCCTTGAACTCGACGAATACCTGGCTCAACAGCGCATGGCCATTGAGGAGTGCGTGCGGGTACTGGACGAGCGGGGAAGTATCTGCTGGCAGGTCGGCAACTACGTGGATAACGGCGAGATCATTCCTCTGGACATTGTTTTGTATCCCATCTTCGCCTCGTTAGGGTTACACTTGCGCAATCGCGTTGTGTGGCACTTTGGACATGGCTTGCACGCCTCGAAACGGTTTTCAGGCCGATACGAAGTCATCCTGTGGTTTACAAAGAGTGACGAGTGCACCTTCAACCTGGACGCTGTCCGTGTGCCCCAGAAATATCCGAAGAAGAAATACTTCAAGGGGCCGAAGAAAGGCCAGCTTTCGGGCAACCCTTTGGGCAAGAATCCCAGCGACATTTGGGAGATTCCCAACGTGAAAGCGAACCATGTGGAAAAGACCACCCACCCCTGCCAGTTTCCGGTCGAATTGATTGAGCGTCTGGTGCTCTCGATGACCGACGAGGGAGATTGGGTGTTGGACCCATTCATTGGTGTGGGGACAACTGCTATTGCGGCCTTGATGCACAACCGAAAAGCCATCGGTGCAGAGATCATTCCTGAGTATGTGGAGGTCGCGAAAGAGCGTGTCCGTTTAGCCGAGAGGGGAAAATTGCGAATACGGCCGATGACCAGGCCGGTTTATGACCCTGATGCACCTGAAGCAGGTATCCCACCACAAGTTGTACAACTAGGGGCTACCTCACGTCAACTCACATTGCTCGAACAGCATCACCAGTACACCGTTCAGGAGCAAGAGGAATGAGAATCGCTAAGAAATACTCGCACCTGAATGGTGAGGAATGGCTCCTCGTTCACGAGAAAAACGCATACCAGGAGATTATAGACGTCATCCATGCCATTGACGCGGAAAGATGCCGTACAAAAATCAGCAAAGAGATTCGCATGAAGGGGAAGTCTCTTGTCAGCCCGAAGGCTCTTAATGCTGAGTTTAACAGACGCTTTTCCGCCCTTGGGTGGGAATCTGTGCGTTATACTTACTACATTGCCCACAACCACGAGTAGATGGCAGCCTTGATGAACCTGCCCCTCGAACAACAGAAACAGTATCTCTTGGATCAGGGAGCGGATATACTTCTCTCTTACAACCAAACCGATCACGTCAAGCAAGGGATTGCTATTGAGGTGCAATTCGGCAAGTATGCCTTTGTGGCCTACGACCTCTTTGTCAAGCACCTGGCGTTTTACCAGGGCCGTGTCATTGATGTGGGCATTGAAGTTTTGCCGACGAAGTCAATGCAGAGAGGGATGTCAAGCGGCATTGGTTATTACGAGGGGGAGCTTCACAACATACTCAGGCACGGGAGGAGCAATCCTCCTATTCCGCTGGTTATCATCGGGGTTGAGCCTGATTAGCCTTTGTGAAAAGTGGCCCGCGTAGCTTCAAGGCGGAGCTATCATGGACGATGTAGTCTACAGGTGCGGTGATTTGACCAAGGAGGACATCGCATTTCTACAAAAAATCGAAAACAATATGCCCATCGTGGCCGACATCAGCCGTGCTGACCTGTTGATCCATTGCCCGATCTCCCCCAACCGCGCCGCGGTGGTGGCTCAGGCCAAGCCGCACTCCATTGCTCCCATTCATCCGGAGCCCCTCATTGGGCGGGCGATATCGGCGGCTGAGGAGCCGCTTGTTCTCCAGGCCCTGGATCGGGAACGCTCGTTGCAGGGCAGCAGGACACTGATCCCCGATGGCGCTCCGGTGCAGCAGGAGGTTCACCCCATCCGCAACGAGGAGGGGAAAGTGCTCGGGGTTTTGAGCATCGAGACCAACCTCATTGAGCACGAGCGGCATCGTCGGCGGAGCGAGGTCTTCCAGTTAGCCTTGAAGCAATTACAGGAGATGTTGCTGCAGGGGGAGCTTGAAAACACTGGGCAGCTTTCTCCTTTTGGTGAGCACGACGGCATCATGGTCGTGGATAGCCAGCGTTGGATCCGCTATGCCAGCGGCATCGCCACCAATCTCTATCGCAGGGTGGGCCATCTGGATAGCCTGGTGGGGAAACGCACCTCCGAATTGGAGACGGAGGATGAGGTTTTAGTGGTCAGGGCTTTGCAGGAGAAGCATTGCATCGAAGATGAGACCTATGAGGGACATCGCGTCTGGATCAAGAAGGCCATTCCTTTGACCTCCCGTTGGGAGGTGGTCGGTCTGCGCCGCTTGCTGGGCTTACCTCTCTCCAAGCCCCGTTTGGTGGGAGCGCTGTTGATGGTCCATGACGAGACCGAGGTGCGGCACAAGGAACGGGAGCTCAAAGTCAAGGCGGCCATGATCCAGGAGATCCACCATCGGGTGAAGAACAACCTGCAAGTCATTGCCAGCGTGCTTCGGATGCAGGCCAGGCGCAGTGAGTTGGAGGAGGTTAGGCGCGCCCTGAATGACAGCGTGGCACGTATCCTCAGCGTGGCCGTCGTGCACGAGTTCTTCGCACAGCAGGAGGCGAGGATTATTAACATCAAGGACGTGAGCCAGCGCATCGTGAACCACACGCGGCAGGGGATTCTGCAGCCAGACAAGCGGATTCGCCTGACCTTACGTGGGCCTAGCATTTATCTACCTGCTCAACAGGCGACGACTTGCGCCCTGATCATTAACGAGCTGCTGCAGAACGCAGTGGAGCACGGATACGAACGCAAGCCCGGCGGCACCATCTCGGTCAACCTCCGGGATGATGGGGACAGAGTTGCCATCACTGTGGTGGACGACGGACAGGGGTTGCCGGCGGATTTTAGCCTGGAGCAGGCCGACAGTCTGGGCTTGCAGATCGTCCAAACGTTGGTCCGGGACGATCTCAAAGGGCAATTCGAACTGAGGGAGGGGGTTGGGGTGTCGGCCATTGTGAC
>CAZQDO010000468.1:0-4649 GCA_964592085.1 uncultured Anaerolineae bacterium
GAGGTGACGAGATACTGGTCAAACCCGGGGAGCGCGTGCCTGCCGACGCCGAGATCGTGGAGGGCCACGGGGCCCTGGACGAGTCGCTGCTGACCGGTGAGTCCGTGCCGGTGAACAAAGGTCCTGGAGACACCATTCTTGCCGGCACGATACTGACCGACGCCGCTCTCATCGCCCGGGTGCCTGGACCTCCAGAAGACACACGTCTAGCTCGAGTCACGACACTGGTCGAACAGACATTGGCGACGAAACCTCCCATCCAACGCGTGGCGGACAGAGCATCCGGCTATTTTGCCGTGGGGATTCTCGGGATGGCCATACTGACAGCGCTAGGCTGGGGCGCCGCTGGCTTTCCGGGTCCGGAGGCGTTGCTGGCGGCGATAGCAGTGCTGGTCGTCGCGTGTCCGTGCGCGTTGGGACTGGCTACGCCACTAGCCCTGACGGTGACCCTGGGCCAGACCACCCGGGCGGGCATTCTGATCCGCAATCCGGTGGCCCTGGAGACCGCGGCACGTATTGGTCGTATGGTCTTCGACAAGACCGGCACGTTGACCCTGGGGCATTTGGTCGTGGTCAGCGTAGCCGTGGATCCGCGACTGGCGACGACGAACGAGGAGTTGCTTTGTTTAGCCGCAGCGGTCGAGCGGCATTCGGAGCACCCGGTCGCCAACGCCATTGTGGAGGCATGCACAGGACCCATCCCGCGGGCCAGGGAGTTCCAGGCGCTGCGAGGACTTGGGGCCAGCGCCGTGGTGCAAGGAAGCGCGGATCAGCGCGTGTTGGTGGGATCGTTGCGCTTCGTCAACGTGGACGGCCACTCGCCGTTGGCTGACCAAGCCCAGGCCCACGCCGAGAGGGGCGAGACAGTGGTGTGGGTAGGATGGGACTCCGGCGTGGCAGGGTTCATCGCTCTGCGAGATGAGCTAAATCCTACGGCCCCGGAGGCGCTGCGCCAGTTGCAGGAGGAAGGCATTGGTGCAATTGTCCTTTCTGGAGACAACCCGCGGACGACCCAGGCTGTGGCCGCCGAGTTGGGATTGAGCGAATACGAGGGGAACCGTGCGCCTCAGGAGAAGATAGGGCGTATTCGAGAGTGGCAGGCCGCAGGCGAACTGGTGGCCATGGTGGGCGACGGTGTGAACGACGCGCCAGCTCTGGCACAGGCTGACCTGAGCATAGCCACCGCTGGCGGCACCGACGTGGCCGGGGAAACGTCAGATGTGGTGCTCACACGCTCAGATTTGGCCCTCATTCCCTGGTTGATACGCTCGTCGAGGCGCACACGTCGTATTATCCTGCAGAACCTGGGCTGGGCCTTCGCCTATAACCTGGTCTCTGTGCCCTTGGCGGCCTTGGGCGCCATTAGCCCCGCGATTGCCGCAGCAGCGATGGCCACCAGTAGTCTTCTCGTGGTGGGCAACTCACTGCGCCTTCGCAGGAGCGGTGCGCGTTGAATCCAGGTCACCGCGCGCGACCGTGGGTGTGCTGGCTGGAGGTGGATGGCGTGGTCCCGAAGGCTCCTGGGCGCGGCAGGTGTGATTCCAACGTGCGTGGCGGTCAACAGTCGACGGTGAAGGTCACGTTGGGAGAGCGGCCTCAGCAACAGTGGCCGATCGAGGAGAGGCTGAGTGAGTCACCCTTGCCGGCGGGGAGCTCAGCCTCGCCGAACCGGCACATTGTGGAGAGCGGCCAAGAAGTGCGCTTCAGGGCCCGTGCCAGCACGCCAGTGCTGGTCCGGTCGGTGCTGAACCAGGGGCACTGATAGGCTACCTACCATCTCCACAGGGAGGATCTTGATGGCACAAATAGTGAGCAAGCGCTCGGACAAGTCTGGTCTGCCTCCAGGCAGTCTCGTCCACGTGGGAGAGCCGAAGGGCGAAGAGCCGAAGATCACGGCCATGATCTATGACGCCTCGCGGCTTCTGGAGGAGGAACTGGAGACTGTCGGCGAGGCGTTTCCTTTGAGTGACGCTCCGACCGTGACCTGGATCAACGTGGACGGCATACATCAGGTAGAGATCGTGGAGGAACTGGGCCAGCGACTTGGCCTCCACCCTCTGGTGCTGGAGGACATCCTGAATCCCGAGCAGCGGCCCAAGATGGAAGACCTGGGCGGCTACCTGTACCTGGTGATGAAGATGCTGGATTGGGACAACGAGCGAAACGAGATGACGGTGGAGCAGGTGAGCGTGCTGGTGGGGGCCAATTACGTCGTCTCCCTGCAAGAGCAGCCGGGAGGGGACGTTCTCGATCCCATCAGAGACAGGATCAGAGAGGCTAGAGGGAGCATCAGGCAGGAGGGAGCCGATTATCTGGCCTATGCCATGCTCGATGGGGTGGTGGACAGCTACTTCGGTGTGCTCGAGGGGCTCGGTGAGAAGGTGGAGGCACTGGAAGAGGAGTTGGTGGCCCACCCGACGCCGGATACACTCCAGGAGTTGCACGAACTGAAGACGGCGATGATCTTCATGCGGAAGTCGGTGTGGCCTCTGAGGGAGGTCGTGGCTGCGTTGGAGAGGGGCAGATCCCCCCTCATCAAGGGATCTACTCAGCCGTTCTTGAGGGATGTCTACGATCACGTTATCCAGGTGATGGACTCCGTGGAGACGCTGCGTGACATGCTTTCGGGGATGTTGGACATCTATCTGTCGAGCATCAGCAACCGGATGAACGAGGTGATGAAGGTGCTGACCGTTTTTGCCTCCATCTTCATCCCCCTCACTTTTCTGGCTGGCGTCTATGGGATGAACTTCGCCTATATGCCGGAACTGTCCTGGCGGTGGGCGTATCCGGCCCTCTGGGTATTGATGCTCGCGGTGGGCCTGGCCATGCTCTCGTACTTCAGGAGAAAGCGCTGGCTGTAAGGGCCGGAAAGGGTGTAGGCGCTGGGACGCTGAGAGCGAGCTCGGTGAGACACAGACCACAGCGCCTGCGCGGGGCCGCAATCGCCATCTCCCTCCCCATTGTCCGCGGACAGTTGCTCTGTCCGCTCGCGGCCATCCTCTGTGCGGCGGGCATGGTCGCCAGGGCAGCACCATTCTGGAGCGAAGGCGTCAGCTTGACAGTGCGCCAGGTCGATGGTATACTGTGGCTGCGCGGTTCTGGTATATCCACGACGTCATCTTCTGGCATTTTGGCTAGAACTACCAAGTACCTCACATCTCACCTTGGCCTGTAAGTCGTCGAGTCCAAGCGGAAGGAGTTGACGGGAAGAAGTCGACTTTGTCGTATGCCGTATTGCACACGAGGTGGAGCGCCCGCACGTCGGATGACCACTACTGAGCCAGTATCTACCGGAATCTAAGAAGGCGGTGAATGCCATGAGCAAACGAGCTTCCGACTTGATCGCGGAACGGCTGCGCAGGATGATCATCACCGAGGAGCTGGCGCCCGGATCCATGGTCAGCGAAGCATATTTGTCGGGGATACTGCACTGCACCAGGACCCCTCTGCGAAGGGCTCTCGATGAATTGAGCCATCACTATCTGGTCGATGTGCCTCCGCGAAGAGGCATCCTCATCCCGCAACTGAGTGTCGTTGACTATCAGCAGTTGGTGGAGGCGCAGGTCTGGTTGGGGACTCATCTGGCAGCCCTGGTGACGGCGCGCATAGAGGATCACCAGCTCGAGGAGTTGAGGAAGACCGTGGCAGACCAGGATAAGTGCAACCAGGAGAGAGACTTCTATCGTCTGACCATCCTGGACGGCCATTTCCACACGCTGATGGTCGAGGCTTCGGGGAATCGATACTTCACAGGTTTCAGTCGCCAGCTCCGTAGCTCTTTGGCACGGTTCCAGTTTCGGGCCTACAAGGCAAAAGGGGGTGCTGATCTTTCCATCGCCGAGCACGTCCAAATCGTCGAGGCTTTGGAAAGCAGGGACCCGGAGCTGGTCAGATCGAGAATCACGGAACACGTCACGGAGGCCCCGAAGAGGGTGCTGAACATCATCGCACTCGGGGACCATAGTCAGACAGCATGACAGCCACCACACTTGGCCGCCGATGTAGGCGGTCGTTTCTAGTCGACGTGGATTTCTATTGGCGCATCTTTACTCCCCAATAGACTCCCGCAGCCCTCCATACCCCATGCCCGGTGGCTGGCGGGAGACCATCGCCGGATGGTCCCCCACCCGCCAGGCCGTCACCATCTGCTTCGCCCTGACCCTGATTAGCTTCCAGGTCGAGTCGGACGCAGCCCGAATCGACCTCAGAACTCCTCCTCATACGCCTCACCAACCACACCTCACCCTACCACGCTGGTCTCGTTCCTGACGAGCTGGGTCTGGTGCTTGACAACCACCGGTCTAGGGTGTATAATGGGCATGCTATGAGATGAAAGTAGAAGTACACAATCGTGGCGTTCTAGCAGTACGCAGCCAGATCACCGTGGCGGTACTCAACGAGGGAGGGCATCTTGTTTCTCACGGAACCCCAAGCCAAGAGTATTCTGTCGGACTACGGTTTCACTATCCCCGAGGGGCAGGTGGTCCACGATCCCGAGACGGCGCGGCAGCTCGCGGACAGACTCGGTGAGGTCGCCTTGAAGGTGCTGATTCCTTCCTGGGGCCGTGGTAAGAAGGGTGGCGTAAAGCATACCTCTGACCCTCAGGAAGCGAGCGAGATTGTGGGGCAGTTCCTGGGGGCAGAAT
>CAZQDO010000469.1:0-4631 GCA_964592085.1 uncultured Anaerolineae bacterium
GCCCTTTGACCTGTTGCGCGCTCATTCGTTGCGTTTTGTGGGACCGGCGGCGCTGTGGGCCAAGCGACGGTACCGGCTGCCGGTGCCGGTGGTGGCCCATCACCATCACGTGGATCGTAACTGGCTTAACCCAGTGATCGAGCGGCGCGTGATCGAAGCCTGTGATTTGGCCACGACCGACAGTCAGTTCTCTCGTGAGCAGTTAAAGAGAGAATTGCAAGTGGACACCAGTCACGTGGCCGTGGTCTACGCTGGCATCGCCCGGAAATTCGAGCCGCAGCCGAAAGACGCGCGGCTGATGGCGGAATTGGGGCTGAAGGGCTACAAGGTTCTGCTCTTTTTGGGTGGTTTGAAGCCCAGGAAGAACGTAGGGCTGCTGCTCGAGGTGTTTCGTGACGTCGTGGATGAAATGGGCAACCAGGTGCGATTACTCATTGCCGGGACGGGCAGCGAGGAAAAAGTCCTCCGCCGCATGGCAAGGGACATGGGCATCGCCAACCAGGTAGTGTTCACCGGCTATGTGCCAGAGGCCGCCAAGGTCCGCTTCTATAATCTGGCCGACCTATACGTTTTGCCCTCCAGCCTGGAGGGGTTCGGCATGACAGCCGGCGAGGCCATGTCGTGCGGCAAGCCAGTGGTGGCCAGCCGGATCGGTTCGCTGCCCGAAGTTGTGGCCGATGGGGAGACTGGCTTCCTGATTCTACCGGGCGACCGACGGCAGTTCGCAGTGCAAATCATCACGCTTCTCCAGAACGAAGCACTGGTTCGGCGGTTGGGCGAGGCCGGCCGGCGCCGGGTGGAGGTATTGTTCCGTTGGGAGATGGTCGCCAGGCGGTTGGTAGACCTCTACCAAGAGGTGTTACACGACGACCTGCGGCAAGGATGCATTGGTGATCGAACGGGCCTGTCTACAACTCATTCAATACTTTAACGCCAAACTCAAGTCGGCCTCAATGCGGCTGACGAAATGGACGGGCAAGTCCAGCGTTTACATACATCCCAAACACCTGGCTGGACTGGATGCCAGGCACGACTGGTTTATGGAATATCTGGAGCCTGAGGATGTGGTGCTTGACGTGGGCTGCGGCAGTGCTGTTCATGCTCTGCAGGCCTCTGGGCGGTGTTGGCTAGTAGTGGGATTTGACTATGACGAACGTCAATTGGCCATAGGCAGGAGCCTGATGACCGAGCGAGGCGTGAAAACCCTATGCTTGTTGAAGGCCAGTGCCGAGGAGTGCTTCCCCTTCGCCGACAGCGTTTTTGACAAAGTGCTCTTCCTCGACGTGCTGGAACACCTGCACCAGCGCCAGACAATCCTGCGCGAGATACGCCGGATGCTGAGTGATAACGGCATTATGTTCCTGGCCGCGCCCAACCGGGAGACCAGTTGGAAGCGCCGTTTGCAGGCCGCTGGCCTTTTCCACTACTCCGATCTCGACCACAAAATCGAGTACAGCCAGGAGGAACTGAAGGTAGAGTTGGAAAGGAGCGGCTTTCGTGTAGAAGGTGAGTTTATGCCGGTGGTCTACGACACCCCATGGGCCGGCCTGATTGACTTTGTGGGAGGGCTATCGCTAACAGCCTACCGGCGTCTGAGCCGATGGAAGCGAGAAGTCGCTCAGCGGTGTCCGCAGGAGAGCACCGGTTGGCTCCTACGATGCCGCAAATCGTCTTGAGTATCGGCACAGGAACCCGACATGAGCCACAAACCAGAAGGCAACACCAAAGACTATCCCGACCTGATGGCCGACTACTACGTGGGACGCAAGGGCACCGGCCGGCGGCCGTCCAACCTGGAGGAGTTTCGCTGCTCCATCAGCCACGACGACCTGCTTTTGATCCCCCAGGGAAAGCTAGTGCTGGACGCTGGCGCAGGCAACGGATACTTTTCCCGTCTGATACAGGATGCCGGCAATGAGGTTGTCTGTCTGGAGATTGTGGCGGAACTGATCGAGCACTGTCGGGCCGATGGCCTGACGTCCCTGCTTCGCGCTGACCTGAACAAGAACCTTCCCTTTCCCGATGGCACGTTCGATGTGGTGCTCTCGCGCACGGTGATCGAGCATCTGTTCAACCCTTGGGCCTTTTTCGCCGAAGCACACCGCATCCTGCGGCTCGGGGGCGAATTCATCGTCACCACGTCCAACAAATCCTACTTCGTGCGCAGGATCCTGTACGCCACGGGGCGTCAAAAGCTAGGACACGATACCAAAGACTTCACCTCGCGTAACCTGCGCCGACTGCTGCTCGATTCTGGCTTTGTGGTGGAGATGAAGCCTTTTCTGGGACGTCACCCATTGGCTCGGCTGGCTCGACGGCTGTGGATTGATTTCAGCCCCGGCATCATCGGCATAGGTCGCAAACGATGAACATCGGCCTGATCAACGAGTACTTTCCGCCCTTTGCGCCGGGTGGGGCGGAGTGGAGTATGCTACAGTTAGCCGAGGAGTTAGCCAGTCGGGGCCACCGGGTGGTGGTCATCACGCCCAATTATGGCGCTGCCCCGTCTGAGGAATGGAATGGTGTCCGCGTTTACCGCTTCGACTACCGGGCCAGGGTTGAACCAGGCCAGACGACCGTGCGCTTTCGCTGGCTGGCCAATCCGATTTTTTACCTCTACTCGGCCAGAAAAATCGAGCGCATCGCCCGGCATGAGCAACTGGACATCCTACACGCCCAGAACAAATACTCTTTGCCTGGAACCTGGCTGGCAGCCCGGCGGTTGGATATTCCCGCCGTCTACACCATCCGTGATGCGACCATGATCTGCCCCATGGGGCAATGTCTGCTGAAGTACGAACTGGTACATCCAGAGTGCGGTCACTGGAGACATTGGTGGCGTGATTGCCGCTCCACGTACATTGACAATTATCTCTCTGGAGCGCGTAGAAACCTGCGGGTCAACGCCAAGCTCATTTGGTTATGGCTGGACAGCAAAGTGCGGCGTTGGTTCCTCCGCCGGGCAGACGCGGTAGTGGGCGTTAGTCAAGGCATCCTGGACGTGCACCACATGGCCGGCGTGCAGACAGGGCAGCGTGACTGTGTCGTTTACAATCTACCGCCGGAGATCGTCCATCCCTCGGACGAGGAACTGGCTGCCCTACGAGCCGAATTGGGGCTGGAATCTGGCCCGACAGTGCTGTACGTGGGAAAGTTCTCTCGTGGCAAGGGCACGACCGACTTGATGACTGCCATACCGTTCATTGCTCAGTTGATCCCTGAGGTACAGGTGCTATTCGTTGGTAAGGGGAACCTGAGCCCATCAGATCCTCATGCCCGCGTCCTGGGCTCATTCCCCCATCCTACTGTCGTGGCCCTCTACCATTTGGCCGATGTGGTGGTCACTCCATCGGTGGCGCCAGAATCCCTCAGCCGAGTCCTTCTGGAAGCGATGGCGGCCGGTCGTCCGGTGGTCGGCACGCGCGTAGGGGGCACACCCGAATTGATAGAGGACGGCGTGAACGGTCGCCTGGTCGAGCGGAGTAACCCGGCTCAACTGGCCGGGGCCATCACTGACCTGCTGCTGGACGAGGGCCTGCGGGCGCGAATGGGCCAAGCCAGCCGGGAGCTCGTCCAGACCCGCTTCGCGTCAGAGGTTAGCCTGGAGCGGTTACTGGGCTTCTATCACCAGGCCATCGCTAGACGAAGGGGACAGGGACGATGAAGCGGCTGAATCTCGGGCTATTGCCAGCCGCAGGCGGTGGCCTGGTTTCCCTGGCAGCCACCGGCCAGGCTGGGCGGCTAATAGACTACTATTTCCCTGCCTACCTGAAGAAGTTTCAGCACCTGTTCTATTTCAGTTATCACTGCGAGATGCTGGCCGACTACACCGACGATCCTGCCATCTTGAGCGGCACATCACTGGTTCCCAAGCTCAGGCGCTCACCCTATCGAGCGTACGCCTTTCAACTACCCTTCGTCGCCCGGCCACAATTCAAAGCCTGCGGGGTTCTGCGGGTGTTTCAGGCCACAGGGACGGTCCCGGCAATGATCGCCCGTTTGGTGTATGGTCTGCCCTACGTTACCACTTATGGCTACCGGTATCACGCGTTCGCTGACGTGGAGGGACGTCGCCTGAGCAGTCTCTACCTGCGCCTCTTGGAACCGCTGGCGCTGCGTCTGGCGGCAGGGGTGATCGTCACCACGCGGGAGTTGGCGTCCTATGTGGGGCGCTTTGTTCCGGCAACGAGAATCCACCTGATTCCCAATGGGGTGGACACGAGGCTTTTTGCTCCTTCAGAACGCGCTCCCGGAAACAGGAATGGCGCTACGACTATTCTGTTCGTCGGCCGGCTCACGCGCCAGAAGAACCTGAAGCGATTGCTGGAGGCGCTGAGCATACTGGGGAAACGTCAATCCATTCGGCTGCAGATCATCGGTGAAGGGCCCTTGCAGCGTGAGCTAGAGGAGATGGCAATAAAGCTGCATGTAGAATGTTTGTTCGAAGGCACTGTGCCGCACCACACCCTACCTGACTATATGAACCAAGCTGAGCTTTTCGTCCTGCCCTCGTTGCTAGAGGGGCATCCCAAAGTGTTGATCGAGGCCATGAGCTGCGGCATGCTTTGTTTATTATGGTACTTCGTAGTTATTCTGGCTTTTTTTGTGCTGGATAGGAATTTGTTGTTATT
>CAZQDO010000470.1:0-4630 GCA_964592085.1 uncultured Anaerolineae bacterium
TGGTCATCGCAGATTTCCCATCCGACGCAGCAGTTGTTGTTGCAGGGCGTGTTCGCCGATGTCTGGATGTTGTTGGCGAATCGCCGCCAGCGCGGCGTGACGTAAAAAGCGGTTCAGTTCGCACACTTGCCTGAACCGTTGAGCAGGAGACAGACGCCGTGTGATGTCCAATTGTCGCACGTCCAATTCTGCAAAGACGGCTCGCACCTCCTGGGCGATGCTCTCGCGTGTCAGAGGCGGCAGCGCTATGAGCGCACGACGTTGGTGCAGCTCCCGATCAGCAAACACCTGCTGGATGTGAAAAGCTGTCTGTGGGTCATCACTGGACATTCTACTCCACCTCCTGACACCAATTATACCACAAACGATGACCGCCGCCAAAATCAAGAATCAAGAGAGGTTCACCAATATGACAGGCGAGAAGCTAACTACCGAACCCGTCGGCAAGAGCGTCCCTCGCATAGACATTTACGAGAAGATAACCGGTGCCGCCACCTTTGCCGACGACATGCAGTTCGGCCCTGGCTTGTACTACGGACGCTTGGTGCGCAGCCCCCACGCCCACGCCCTGGTCAAAAGAGTGGATGTCAGCAAGGCACTGGAATTGCCCGGCGTGAAAGCGGTGGTCACAGGCCAGGACGTCTCGGCCCGCATTGGCCTGTATCTGATAGACCGCCCCATCTTTGCCAGCGAGCGCGTGCGATACGTCGGCGATCCCGTGGCCGGGGTGATCGCCACCAGTGAAGAAATAGCTGGAGAGGCCGCCCAACTCGTTGAAGTAGAGTACGAGGAATTGCCGCCGGTCTTCGACCCGGTGGAGGGCGCGCAGCCAGACGCCCCCCTGCTCCATCCCGATCTGGGCGAGTACAAAGTAGCTAACTTCATCTTCCCCAAACCGGGCACCAATATCTCCGAACACTTCAAGCTGCGCAAAGGGGACGTCGAAGCAGCCTGGCCCAAGTGCGCCACCATCGTGGAGGGGACGTTCCGCCTGCCCCAGATCCAGCACGTGCCCATCGAGCCTCACGTGGCGGTGGCCCTGTGGGAGCCATCTGGTCAGGTGACGCTGTGGACCTGCTCGCAGTCGCCCTTCGCTCAACGCGATCTGATCTCCCAGAGCCTGGGCATCCCGCACGGCAACCTGCGGGTGGTGTCGCCCTACGTCGGCGGCGGGTTCGGCGGCAAGGCGGGTGTCTCAATGGAAGTGAACGCGGTGGTCATGGCCGGGGCGGTCAAAGGGCATCCGGTCAAGCTGCGCATGACGCGCGAAGAGGAGTTCATTTGCACCACCGCGCGCCAAAGCCTGGTGGCCCACACCAAGATCGGCTGCGACGCCGAGGGCAACCTGCTGGCCATGGAGACCCAGTACCACTTCGGAGGCGGGGCCTACAACGACTACGGCGTCAACATCGCCCGCGCGGCTGGCTACTCCTGCACCGGTCCCTACACCATCCCGAACGTCAAAGGCGATTCCTACTGCGTCTATACCAACAGCCCCATCGGCAGCGCCATGCGCGGCTTCGGCATGCCTGAGATCCATTGGGGCATCGAGCAGATCATGGATCAGCTCGCCGAGAAGATTGGGATGGATCCTGCTGAGTTCCGGCGGCGCAACTGCGTGAAGACAGGCGATACCATCCTGACCGGCATGGAAATGCCCGCCATTGACCTGGTGGCCTGCATTGACAAGGTCACCGGGGCGATTGGCTGGGGCAAAGAGGAGCAGCCTTCCGCACCGCACAAAAAGCGCGGCAAGGGCATCGCCATCATGTGGAAGGCTCCGGCCATGCCGCCCAATCCCGGCAGCGCGGCCATGGTGCGCTTCAACGAAGATGCCACCGTCAACGTGGAGATCGGTGCGCAGGACCTGGGACAGGGCGCCTTCACTGTCATCGCGCAGATGGCGGCCCAGGCGTTGGGCGTGCCCTACGAGTGGGTGCGGGTTTCCGTCCCGGTGGACACCAAGTACAGCCCCTACGAGTGGCAGACGGTAGCCAGCCGCATCACCTGGTCCACCGGCAACGCGGTGAAAGCCGCCGCCGAAGATGCCAAACGGCAGATTTTGGAGATCGTGGCAGCCCATTGGGGCGAGGATCCTAACGACCTGGACATCAAGGACGGCAAGGTCATCTCATACAAGTCGGAGGAGGAACAGCCGCTTCAGAACATGGTCATCTATGGTCTTCCCAACGACAACTTCGAGGGGTGGAAGGGCGGGCCCATCGTCGGACGCGGCAAGTTCATGCCCACCTACGTCACCAACCTGGATTTCGAGACCGGCCAGGGCACCCGCGCTGTGGTGCACTACACCGTCGGCGCGCAGGCGGTAGACCTGGAGGTGGACACCGAGACCGGCCAGGTTGACTTCCTCAAGATCGCCAGTGCCTACGACGTGGGCAAGGCCATCAACCCCGACCTGGTCATGACGCAGATCGAGGGCGGCGCGGTTCACGGCATCAGCTCGGCTTTCGAGGCCCTTCAGTTCGACGAAAAAGGCCAGCCCCTCAACCGCAGCTTCGTGGACTATCGCATCGCCACTGCTGCGGATGCGCCGAAGGAGATCCACGGCGACATCGTTGAGACGCCGCTGGAGGATGGGCCGTGGGGTGCGCGGGGTGTGGGCGAGCACGTGATGGTTCCCACCGCGCCGGCCATCGCCAACGCCATCCACGACGCCCTGGGCATTCGCTTCAATGACCTGCCGCTTTCGGCGGAGAAGATTTTCCTGGCGCTTCAAGGGAGGGGAAATGAATGACGTCACTCTGGGGAGGGATTGAGGCAGGCGGCACGAAATTCGTATGTGCGGTGGGCAGCGGCCCCGACGACCTCCGGGCGGAGACGCGCTTCCCCACCACCACGCCGGAAGAGACCATCGGCCGGGCCATTCATTTTTTTCAACAGCACCAAAAAGACGAGCCCCTGACAGCCATCGGCATCGCCTCTTTTGGCCCAGTGGATCCGAACCCAGATTCGCCCACCTTCGGCCACATCACTACCACACCCAAGCTGGGTTGGGCTCATACCGACCTTGCCGGAGCGGTTCGCCGGGCGCTGGGTGTACCCGTGGGTTTTGATACCGACGTGAACGGGGCCGCCCTGGGCGAGCACCGCTGGGGCGCTGCCCAGGGATTGGACACCTTCGTCTACCTGACCATCGGCACGGGCATCGGCGGGGGAGGCATGGTCAACGGAAAACTGATCCACGGCCTGATCCATCCGGAGATGGGGCACATGCGCATTCCCCACGACTGGGACAGCGACCCTTATGACGGTTCTTGCCCCTACCACGGCGATTGCCTGGAGGGGCTGGCAACCGGCCCGGCCCTGGAAAAGCGTTGCGGGCAGCGGGGCGAGACATTGCCCGCAGACCACCCCGCCTGGCCATTGGAGGCCAGGTACCTGGCCCTGGGCCTGGTGAACATCATCTGCATCCTGTCGCCCCAGCGCATCATCATGGGGGGCGGTGTGATGCAACAGGCCGCGCTCTTCCCCCTGGTGCGGCGGGAGGTGCAAGAGTTACTCCACGGCTACCTGCAGTCGCCGGCCATCCTGGAGCAGATAGATGATTACATCGTGCCGCCAGCGTTAGGCGATCGGGCTGGAGTGCTGGGTGCCATTGCGTTGGCGCAGCAGGCGTAAAAGCTACACGCGACAAGACAAGCCCGCAGCCCCGCGCTTTCCGCGCAAGCGAGGCAGCGGGCTTTGTTGGTTTGCGAAAGTTGCGCCGTTGAGTTATAATTAGGGGTGCCCCGACGGGTCACGACTTCGCTTGTCGGGCAAAGATGATGTCATTGAGGAGGTTCAACTATGCGGACTTTTCTTCCTGCTATTGTGATGATCGTTTTGGTCGTCCTCAGTTTCGCGCTCATATTCGGCGTCGCCCTTGGTCTGGGCTGGATACTCACTCGTTTCTTGCCCTTCTCCTTGTTCGAGGCGACTCTGCTAGGTATGATCGCTGCTATGGTCACCTGGAACTTCTGGCGCAACGTTCTCAGCCCAATCGAGGCCTTCGGCCCCGAGGAAGAAGAACTGGAATCGGACCTGGATGAAATCCCTCCATCTCGGTTTTACAAAACGGATGCCGACAAAACCTGGCAGAACTGGTTTCGGTACGTCCTGGCCAACACTGTCTACGAGGACTTTCTTGATTCACCTGGTCGGATTGGCCAAATGGGCGACAGGCAACTGCAGGAGCTATCCATTCGGCTGACCGATGCGGCGATAGGGGCCCTGAAGGTCAAGTCGACTCGCACCAGACGGTGGGGGGTGAGTAAGGGGGCGCTGAAAAACGAGATGACCAAGATGGGGCAGCAGCCATACGACGACGACATCCTGGACACGGCCGTCGGTGCCATCAACGACGAGCTGAGCTATCTCCAGGATGAGTTGAGGGAAGCGATCAAGGGCAAGTTGTGGGATGAGACTGTAGATATGTTTTAGCATCCTAGACTTGTTGCAAGACGAGCCCGCGGCCCCGCGCCCTCCGCTCCCCCGGTCGGAGCGGAAGAAGCAGGGTTGCGGGCTTTGTTGGTTTGCGAAAGTGTCGGCGTTGGGTTATAATAGGGGTGGGCCATTACCCACGATAGCACTGCTGTCTTTTTGGGGAGACATGAATTGACCACTATCACAG
>CAZQDO010000471.1:0-4607 GCA_964592085.1 uncultured Anaerolineae bacterium
GGCGTATTCCATTGCCCACGGCGCCAGCCTGGTGGGACAACGGTCAGCCACGGTGATCAAAGCCCATGGATTTGCCAAAGCAGCCAATAGCGTGGCAGACTCTTTAATGGCAGGAACGACGGCCGGATTTGTGATCCTGGTGCCGGACGACAAACTGGGCAAGCACTCGGACAGCATCCTCGACGTCGCTGCATTCGTAAGGGGGATCGGAATTCCACATCGAACCCTGCAGGTGCAGGACACATATCGCCAAGTGCTAGACGCCTTCTCGTGGTCCGAAGCGCTGCAACTGCCCGTTGTTTTGTTGGTGGATGCAGAGGACATGGATCAAGCGGGAACGTACACCCCTGCCCAGAGTAGCATCTCCCCACCTACCTACCAGCGAGATGTGGCGCGACACGTGCTTTGTCCCCCCCTTGCGGCGTACCAGCATCGGGTGCTGACCGCCAAAGTATCTGGGCAAGATTGGCGGGGGCTGGAGAAGCCGGCCCTTCCCACGATCCCCGATGCTCTGCCGGAGGTCTGGCAGCCGCTGATACGTCTGTACTCACCCGTTTTCGAGGTCTTCCAAACGTTGCGCGGCGAGGTCGTCACCGGGGATACGGGTGTCTCTACCCTGTTTGCCTTCCCGCCGTACAACTGTGTTGACATCTGCACCTACATGGGCGGCAGTGTCCCCCTGGCATTGGGCGCTTTCCTGGCGGGCCGCCGAAACGTCTGGGCAGTTACGGGCGATTTCGCTTTCATCGCCGCGGGGCACCTGGGGTTGTTGGAAGCAGTCCAGCGCGACATCCCGCTCAAGGTGCTGATCTTCCACAACCGAAAGGCGCAGACCACCGGCGGCCAACCCATTCCCGACGGCATGCTGGAGCGCATCCTGGTGGGATACGAATCCCACGTGAGACACATCAATGATCCCCAGGATGACAAGGAAATCGAGGCCGTTCTCCGAGAGGCGAGCTCGGCACAGGAGATGCGAGTCGTGGTGGCAGATTATGGCAGAGGGTAGGGCTTCAATGACTATGCACGGTGTAGTCTCTTTGCTAGACGGCGAACATTGCGCTCTGGTCGAACGCCTGTGGGATGAACTGGAAACAAAGCTTGGCGTGCGCGGCCTCTACAAGACGACCTTCCCCCATTTCTCCTACCACGTGGCCGCACAGTACGACGTGGACCGGCTTGAGTCTATCCTGCGGCGCTTGGCCTCACAGTGCGCCACGTTTCGGGTGCGAACGGCTGGACTGGGTGTCTTCTCTGGCAATCATCCTGTGCTGTACATTGCGGTTGTGCGGAGCCCGGCCTTGAGCGCATTGCACCGGACGCTGTGGCAGGAGCTTGTTGGAGCCAGCGCTGGTGCGGTCGAATACTACCATCCTGAGTGGTGGATGCCGCACATCACCCTGGCCAACAGCAAGGTGCTCAAAGATTACCTGCCCGAAGCTGTCCGGATGCTGAGCGCACGAGCGTTTGATTGGGAGATCGAGGTCACCAACCTATCGTTCATCTACGACACGGGTACAACTCAAGAGGTGCGGCTTCGTTTCGATCTGCCGTCAGGTGTAGCATAGAGAATGGAGATGGAAATCAGTTATCGGCCCACCGGCATCATTCATAGCCCCTTCACCGACATCGAAGGCATGCCCATCCAACCCACAGGGGCTTCCGGGATTCGCGGCACGGTCGAAGTCTTTCCCGAATTCGCCGAAGGATTGAGAGACCTGGAAGGCTTCTCTCACATCATTTTGCTCTACCATTTTCACCAGGTCCAAGAGGCCAAACTCGTCGTCACTCCATTCATGGATTCCCAGCCCCGCGGGGTCTTCGCCACGCGAGCGCCAAAGCGTCCCAACTCCATCGGGCTGTCCATCGTGAAACTGCTGAGCATCGAACAAAATATCCTGCACATTGAGAATGTGGACATCCTCGACGGCACGCCCTTGCTGGACATCAAGCCCTACGTGCCGGAGTTCGATCAGCCTCCAGCCGACCGCGTAGGCTGGCTGGAGCAAGCCAAGGGGAAAGTCCTGGGCAAGAGGTCAGACGATCGGTTTCGATGATGCAATGGCTCAGGCGACTGGCACTTTTGCCTGAATTCGGCAAGTGCCAGGCACCTTCAAGAAGGAGTATGCAAAATGGCACCCCAGCATCCTTTCAATTGGCTTTCCACCCCTGGGCAGAAGCGCGCGTTTGTAGCCCTTCTCATCCTGACGCTTGTTGTCATGGTCAGCATGAACGTTCTGGGCCGCCCTCTGAATACTGAGGTGGCGCCACTGGGCATCGTGTCCTTCGAGCTGGCTGGAGACCTCTCCCTGGCTCAGAGCATGGTCGAGTCGTGGGGGCCGACGGGCCGGATCCATGCCGGCCTGAATCTTGGCCTGGACTACCTTTTCATGGTCGCCTACTCCAGTGCCATCGCCCTGGGCTGCGTGTTGGTGGCTCGCAGCTTCTCACCACGAGTGGGGCTACCCCTGGCCTGGGCGCAGTTTGGGGCCGCCCTGCTGGACGCAGTAGAGAACTACGCCCTCATCCAGGTTTTGCTGGGGTCTCAGCAAGCGTCGTGGCCTGCGGTAGCTCGATGGTGTGCGATACCGAAGTTCCTGATCGTGGCTGCTGGCCTCGTCTACGTCGGCGTCGGCGCTGTCTTGGCTGTAGTGACGAAGGGCCGCAGCCAACGTCGGGTGGTTGGATTCAAAGAATGACACGGATGAGCAGGAGACGCCCTGAGCATGTCGAAGGGATGAACGGATCAAATGACCTGGACTGAGGAAGAATCCGCCAATCCTACCCATCGGTGTTCTAACAGAGAGGAGCATACAATGATCGCCAAACGAGCGCAAGAGATCAAACCCTTCATCGTCATGGACGTGCTGGAGAGGGCGCACGCTATGGAATGTGAGGGCACCCACATCATCCACCTGGAGGTGGGCGAGCCCGATTTCGACACCCCGCAATGTGTCAAAGAGGCTGCCGCCAAAGCCTTCGAAGAGGGGCACACCCATTACACCCACAGTCTCGGCGACTTGAGGCTCAGAGAGGCCATCTGCAAGGACTACCTTGAGAGATACGGCGTATCGGTGCATCCTGACCAGATGGTGATCACTTCGGGGACTTCGCCTGCTATGTTCCTTTTGTTCTCGGCCCTTCTGGAGGAAGGCGACGAGGTGATCATCTCCGACCCGCACTATGCCTGCTATCCCAATTTCATCAAATTCGTGCAGGGCGTGCCGGTGATGGTGCCGGTTTACGAAGAGGACGGCTTTCAGTACAGGCCAGAGGCCATCCAGGAGAAAATCACTGATAGGACAAAGGCCATCTTCATCAACTCCCCTTCCAACCCCACGGGAAACCTCTTGTCCGAAAGCCGCATGAGGGCCATCGCCGAATTCTCACCCCTCATCATCTCCGACGAGATCTATCACGGCCTGGTCTACGAGGGCCAAGAGCATTCCATTCTGGAGTTCACGGACAACGCCTTCGTGCTCAACGGCTTCTCCAAGCTGTACGCCATGACGGGGCTAAGACTTGGCTACCTCATTGCGCCCAGGCATTTCGTTCGGCCCATCCAGAAAATCCAGCAGAACTTCTTCATCTCCGCCAACTCCGTGGTACAGATCGCCGGCATCGCCGCTCTTGAACAGGCAGGGGAAGACGTGGCTCGCATGAAGCGCATCTACAACGAGCGGAGGCAGTACATGGTCAAGCGTCTCAAGGGGCTAGGCTTTGGCATCACCGTTGAGCCCACCGGGGCCTTCTACGTGTTTGCCAACGCCAAGCACATCTCGAAGGACTCCTACAAGCTGGCCTTCGACATCCTGGAAAAAGCTTGCGTGGGGGTGACGCCGGGGATTGACTTCGGGGACCATGGCGAGGGATACCTGCGGTTCTCGTACGCAAACTCGATGGAGAACATCGTTGAGGGGTTGAACAGGCTAGAGCGCTATCTTCATTCGTTCTTCTGATGCACTAAATGCGCAGCTCCACCACGTCGCCATCGTGTAGAACGTAGTCACGCTGCACCATCTGGCCATCGTATGTCGCACTGCCCCACACTCGGGCCGATCTGAGGTTCTTGTAAAAATCCTGGTGGATCCCTCTGGCAAACTCCTCTACAGTACTCCCCTTCTCCAACACAAACGGCGCGTTGGGGTCGTGTTCTTTTCCAGGGGGTTTGGCGTAGACGCGGATGACGTCCAACTGCTCGAACACGGCTCGCTTGAGGCGTTCCAGGTTGCGGCCGGTGGCCGCAGAGACGGGGAGCAAAGGCCAGTCATTCTCCAGCAATTCGCAAAGAACCTCAAAGTCCTCTTCAAAATCCTCATTATCGCACTTGTTGGCCAGCACCAATAGTGGCTTGAAGGTCAGACGGTGCTGCTCGGTGTAACGATCTTTCAGGCGAAGGGGCACGATGCGGTGCTCTTGCAGAAAAGCGATGCTATCCTCAAGCTGCTGAATAGGATATGCCTGCAGGTCCACCATCAACAGGATCAGGTCTGACCTGCGAATGAGGTTCAGCAACTCCGGCTCTACGTAGTTCCTGTTCAGGGGGGGGGTATCTATCAACTGGACCTGGATGTTTTCCACCGGCATCATGCCGGGGGTGGGAGTCC
>CAZQDO010000472.1:0-4600 GCA_964592085.1 uncultured Anaerolineae bacterium
CGGTTTCGGAACTGGCCGGCACATCCAGCGGGTATCCCAGCGATTCCAGAGCCAGCCAGGCGGCACCCACGGCGGGGTCTGCGCGAGGCAGCAACGGCTGAGCCTGGGGAACGCGCGTGTGCACGGCCTGCATGACGACCTGCCGGTAGAAAGCGTTACCAGTGAGGAGTCCCCCGGTCAGTACCAGGGGAAAGGGTGTCTCCCAGAGGGCCAGTCGTCGGGCAACCGTGTCCACGGCCATGGCCAGCGCGTCTGCGCCCTGTGCAGCGATGTCCACAGCCGCCAAGTCGCCCTTCTCTGCCTCGGCCAGGACGAGGGGGGCCAGGGCTGCTATCTCAGCCACCTGTCGTTCGGGCGCGTACACCCATGCTACCAGGTCAGCAGGCTCTTCCAGATCCAGCAAGTGCAGTACTCGCTCCGTCAGGCGCGTGGACAGATCACTCCCGTCGTGGGCACAGACAATCGTCCGCAAGGCTTCCTGGGCCAGATGGTATGCATTGCCGCGATCCAGAAAATATCCCCACCCGCCTGCTCTGGCCTCCTCCCCCTGCCGGTTGACACCATACACCACCATGCCCGTGCCGGCAATGAGCACCACCCCGTACCGCGCTCCTACCCCACCCATCAGAGCGGCGGCAGCATCGTTCTCCACCCGCACGGGGATGCCAGGCAACATCTCGGCCGCCGTCTCGGAAAAAAGACGGCGCTCGTGGGGGCGATCAACCCCGGCCAGTGCCCAGGTGACGGCTGCTATCTGACCCAGATCCAAGCCAGCATCGGCGACGGCCTGATGCATAACATCGAGCAGCGCTTCACGAGATCTGGTCAGGCCCACGTTGTGGTAATTGGACGAACCACTGCTGCCACGTCCCAGCACCTGGCCATGCTGGTTCGCCACCACAGCCGCTGTCTTGCTCCCTCCTCCGTCCACACCGATCACGTAACGAGTCATCGTTCCGTCCGCCTGTTCAAAGGGTCAGGGTTACTTTACGCAGGCCTCGAGGATGATCGGGATCGAGGCCCTTGGCCACGGTCAACCCCAGGGTGAAGAGTTGCCCAGGTACCACCGCCAGCAGGGGCGACAGCCACTCTGGCACATCCGCAGGCAGTGGAAGCGGCGTGTGTGCCAGGGCCAGCGCATCATCCCGATTGGAGATGACCACCAGTCTGGCCTCCCGCTCCAGCAGTCGTCGCAGGAGGTCCACCAACTCCGCTGCCACACATCCCTCTGGCACGACAGCCAGAACAGGGAACCCGTGTTCCACCAGGGCCACTGGGCCGTGCTCGAAATCGGCCGAGGAATAAGGCTCGGCCAGGACGTAGGCGAGCTCCTTCAGCTTGAGGGCAATCTCGAAGGCGGTGGCATAATTGTACCCCCGGCTGATCACCACACAGGCCTCCGTATCACGATACCGCCTGGCCGCCTCCATGATGTCGGGCGCCGAAGCAACCACCTCGGCCGTCAGGGCGGGCAGGGCCTCGATGGCCCGAAGTCGCTCATCGTCCTCCGCCAGCGCAGTGCTCAGCATAGCCAAAGCCAAAAGGGACGCTGTGTAGGTCTTGGTGGCAGCGACGCTTTGCTCCTGGCCGGCGTGGAGGGAGATGATGTGTTCGGCAGCGCAGGCCAGGGGAGAGGCGGCGTCGTTGGTGATGGCCAGGGTCAGCGCCCCCTGACGCCGGCCTTCCTCCAGCACGGCCACGATGTCGGGCGACTGCCCCGATTGGGAGATGGCGATCACCAGCGCCTCCTGTAAGCGGGGTGGCTTCCCGTAGAGGGTGAACAGGGAAGGCGTGGCCAGAGCCACTGGCAGGCCGTTGGTCGCACCAAAGAGGTACTGCCCGTATCTTGCTGCGTTGTCGGAAGTGCCCCGCGCCGCGAGAACGACGTAGCGAGGAGCGCGGCCGCGAATGGCGGCAGCGATTTCGTCAACGGCCGCGCGCTCGTTTTCCAGCAGTCGTCGCCACACCTGAGGCTGTTCCAGGATCTCTCTTTCCAACTGTGAGGTGCTCATTGCTTCTACTCCTTTACGTCAAAACAATTCTTAAGCTCTGAGCCCCGTCCCCGGGGCGGCCCGAGGACGGGCCTTCGAGCAAGCTTACGGGAAGGGCTTCTACTCCTTTGTATCAAAAACAATCTCGCCTTTAACCAGCGTCAGGGCAGGCCGCAGGTCGCTGTCCAGCAACACGACATCGGCGTCGTAGCCAGCAGTCAGGCGACCCTTGCGCAGCCCCAATATCCTGGCCGGGACCCGGGTCGCTGGCGCCAATGCCTGCTCTAGTGATAACCCCACCAGGCTGACCAGGTTGCGCACGCCAGTGTCCAACAGCGAATGTGCACCGGCGAGGGTGCCATCGGCCAGGCGGCAGGAGCCATCCCGGACGAAGACCGACTTGTGCTCCCACTCGTATTCGCCGTCGGGCAGACCCGCCAGCGGTGCGGCGTCGCTCACCAGCGCTACCCGCTCCAGCCCCTTGACCCGCAGCAGAATGGCCATCACCGCCGGATGGACGTGCACGCCATCGGCGATCAGTTGGGCCACGATCTGGTCGAAGTACATCACTGCCCCCACCACGCCGGGCTCGCGGTGGTGCAGCGGACGCATGGCATTGAAAGTGTGGGTGGCGTGCGAAAGCCCTAACTGCACCGCCTGGGCCACTTGCTCGAAGGTGGCATTGGAATGGCCGATGACGGGAACAACGCCCGCCCCAATCAGGCGTGGGATGCAGGCCATCGCTTCGCCCACTTCCGGGGCAAAGGTAACCATGCAGATGTGGCCCCTGGCGGCTCGTTGAAAGGTCTGGAAGCCCTCCCACGTCAGCGGCTCGAACCAGTCAGGGGTGGCCATTCCGGGTCGGTCCGGAGAAAGGAACGGCCCCTCCAGGTGAATTCCCACGCATTGAGCGCCTGATAGCGGTGTGCCCAGGACTTCGGCCATCGCTTCCAGAGCAGCGAGGGTTTCGTCGCGGGGCAAGGTCAGGGTGGTGCCAAGAAAGGCGGTGACGCCGAAGGCAGGTAGGTCGTGGATGACCTGGGCCAGGTCAGGTCCCATCGCGTCGTGGCCCATCAGACCATGCAAGTGCAGGTCAATGAAGCCGGGCACCACGGCCATGCCTTTCGCATCAATGACCTCAGCCCCCGGCGGCGCTGTCAGCCCATCCGCCGATCCCACTGCCGTGATACGCTCTTCCTCGATCAGCACAGTCCCCGGAGCGAGAACATGATCAGGGGTGTACACAGTCCCATTGATGATTGCCTTCATGATGTACCCTTTCTGTGCAACGTCCAAGCATCGCCCTGAGCTGAAGCTCTGGGCTGAAAAAACCAAGCCCTACGGGCTAAAATTCCAGCCCCGAAGCATGTCCTGAGCCCGCCGAAGGGGGGCTTTGTCTTCCCAGTGCAGGGACTTTAGCCCATGCGCGTCAAGCTAAGGCTAGCGACCGCCGGTTGAGTAGCACGGAGCGTAGCGGAGAGCGTATCGAAGCCCTTGTACTGAGCCTGTCGAAGTGAAGGGAGCGGGTTTCGCAAAGCCGCTTGGCTTCGACACGGGCCTTCCACTGCGTTCCAGACCCTACTCAGCCGGCGCTTCTTCGCTCGCGATTTCCGGCGGCGTGGGAGCCGCCTCTGCCTATTTTACTGGGTAGTCAGGTTTTGGGCAAGTTGCCGGTAGCTGGCACCGGGCGTGATTTTGCCCAACACGGTTCGCGTCCTGGCGCCGGTGCAAGCGGGGAGGTTGCCCGGTCGGCTGTGGATTGTTTCGTAAGCCAGCACTGCAAAGGCCATCGCCTCTTTGGCGTCACTGGAAAGACCCAATACCTCGTGCGTCGTCACACGGGCAGGAGTTAGACGCTGGCGCAACATGGCCACCAGCGTGGGGTTACTGGCTCCACCGCCGCCCAGGATCACCTCGTCGGGCATTTGGGGCAGGAAACGATGGTAGGCGTCGGCGATGGAGACAGCGGTGAAGGCAGTGAGAGTGGCCACCACGTCCTCACCGCGCAGCCCCCGCGCTTCGGCGCGCGCCCACACCTGGGCCCCGAACGGCGCGCCGAACTGCTCACGGCCGGTCGTCTTGGGCGGCGGCTCAGCTAGGTAGGGGTGAGCCATCAACTCAGCCAGCAGCGTTTCGTCCACCCGCCCCCTGGCAGCCAGTGCACCATCCCGATCAAACGCCTGTGCACCTGCAGTAGCCCGGCTGGCGGCGTAATCTATGAGCACGTTGCCGGGGCCGGTGTCGAAAGCCAGCACGCCCGTGGGGCTTGTGTCCGACGGCAGGTAGGTCACGTTGGCAATGCCGCCGATGTTCTGCACCGCCCGGGCACGGGTGGGGTGACGCAGCAGCAACCAGTCCACGTAGCTGACCAACGGAGCGCCCTGGCCGCCGGCAGCCACGTCGGCCACGCGAAAGTCGGCCACGGTGGTGATACCCGTCCGCGCAGCGATGACGGCTGCCTCGCCGATCTGCAACGTGGACTTGATGGGCGAGGACTCGCCCACAGCGTGGTAGATCGTCTGCCCGTGTGAGCCGATGAGGGCCACGTCGCCCGGTGACAGCCCGGCTTCCTCGATGGCCCGTAGCGCTGCTGCTGCGAACCACTCGCC
>CAZQDO010000473.1:0-4568 GCA_964592085.1 uncultured Anaerolineae bacterium
CTGTCGCCATCCTCCTGACCGACGTTGGCGTCGTCGGGGCAGTTGTCGCACACGTTACCAACGTCATCGGAGTCGCCATCGGCCTGATCAGCATTGGCATCATCGGGGCAGTTGTCGCACACGTTGCCCACGTCATCGCTGTCACCGTCGGCCTGATCCTCGTTATCGGCAGTGGAGCAGTTGTCGCAGGCGTCGCCATGAGTGTCGCCGTCCGAATTGGTCTGATTCTCGTTGGCGGTAGTTGGGCAGTTGTCGCAGGCGTCGCCATGAGTGTCGCCGTCCGAATTGGCCTGACCCTCGTTGGCGGCAGTTGGGCAGTTGTCACAGGCGTCGCCAAGGGTGTCGCCGTCCGAATTGGTCTGATTCTCGTTGGCGGTAGTTGGGCAGTTGTCGCAGGCATCGCCCAGACCGTCACTGTCATCGTCGGCCTGATCCTCGTTGGCGGTACTTGGGCAATTGTCGCAAGCATCGCCCGTGCCATCGCCGTCGGTGTCATTGGCCGCAGCGAGCTCATAAGCCCCAATGTCACACACATCGCACTTGCCGGCGCCAGTCGCTGGCCGCACTTCGCCCCGCTGGTCGGTGGCTTCGCAAGTAGCGTTGTCTCCCGTTTCGATAGCTGGGCTGCCAGGCTGGAGGGCATGGGTCTGGGTATCGCCGCCGTTGTCAGCCAGGGGGCCAAGGTTGGGGTCGGCCGTGTAATCAATCACACCCGCCGGAATCGTCCCACTACTGGATTCAACCAAATTGCGATCACCGCTGACCAGCGTTGAACCGGCCGTGTTGGTGATAACCGTCAAGTCGTTGGCTGCGGTAATCGAGTTGGCGATGAGGCTGTTGTGCATGACAAGCGTACCGGTGCTGCCGGTGGCGCCGCCGTCGGTGACATTGTCGTCACTGTCGCCCAGGTTGTAGATGCCGCCGCCATCGGTGCTAGCCGTGTTGCTGGTCACGGTGGTATTGCTAAGGGTAACGATGCCATTGAGGTTAAACACTGCCCCGCCCAGTCCCTGGCCATGCTCGGCATCGTTGTAATAGACACCAGGACCCCTTTCACCTCTTTGGGCCGTATTAGCGGATAGGGTGCTGTTGATCAAGGTCACGCTACCGGCGTGGTTAAAGATGGCTCCCCCGGCTCCCAAACCACCGCCGCCGTGGTCTCCTATGCTGCCCTTACCACCACCGAAACCGCCACTTGCACCTTGTCCGCCACCGCCGCCAAAGCCGCCACTGCCGCCGATGTCACCAGCGCCGCCGCCACCGCCAAAGCCGCCGTCGCCGCCGCCGAACCAGTAGGCGTCGCCACCGCCACCACCACCGACGCCGCCGCCACCGCCGCCTTTATCACTGCCAGCAGCGCCGCCGCCGAAGCCGCCATTGGTGGTAAAACCGCCACCGTCGCCACTACTTCCATTACCGCCATAGCTGCTGGTACCATCTAACCCTCCTTCGCGATGACCACCTTCAGTGCCCTCCATGAAATCACCGCCGTGCCCGTCGGTGGGATTACTGGGGTTAAAGCCTCCTCCTCCGCCACGATTATCGCCATCTCCTCCCATCCCACCACCACCGCCGAAATTAAAAGAAGAGGCCCATCTGTTGGCGCCACCGCCGCCGCCGAAGCCACCGCCACCACCTCTGTCACTAGAACCGCTGGCGCTACCGTCGCTGCTGCCGCCGCCGTTGCCTCCCTGGGCCGTGTTGTTGACCATGGTCACCTTTTCTAACTCCAGGTTCCCCTGGTTAAAAACGGCCCCACCCGCGCCCATGCCGCCACCCGCGCTTCTACCGCCGCTACCGCCTTTGGCCAGGCCGTTTTTCAGGGTCAGGTTCTTCAGGGTCAGAGTGCCGGTGGGCACTTTGGTGGTATCGGTGGGCTTTCCCGCTACGTAGAAGAAGCGGAATTTCGGCGCAGAGTCGTCACGCACCAGGGTGGCCCCGTAACCAGAGATGGTAATGGTGCTGGTAATGGCCGGCAGGGCGTTGGGACCGTACCAGTAGTTATCGGCTACGGTCAGGGTGTAGGTACCACCGGCGGCCAGGTTGATGGTGTCGGCCTCACCGTTGTCATTGGCGGTGTTAATGGCAGCGATCAGTGCTGCCACATCGCCATCGGCGATGTCGAAGGTTTCTGCGTGAGCCTGAGTCAGCTCCATAGCCAGCCCCAACCCTGCCAGCAGCGCGGCGATGCCCAACAGATACAGTCCCCTGACGAGCCTGTGCGTAGTCATGTTTGAACTCATGGGGTCTCATCTCCGTGTCAACTTAGGATATGAATCGCGAAACTCCTCCCCCTGAGAGGGGGAGGTTGGGAGGGGGCGAGTCCTGTATGTAAGCCTCACCCTCCCCTAGCCCCTCCCTCTGAGGGAGGGGGAACTTCCCACCGTCTGAACGGCTATAAACTCACGTCAACCCAGGGATGCTCAAGCCACCGGTCAACGCGCCCATCCGCGCCGCAGCCAACTCCTGGGACCTCTCCAGGGCCTCGTTCACCGCCGCCGTGACCAGGTCCTCCAGCATCTCCACGTCTTCGGGATCCACCACCTCAGGGGCGATGGAGATGGACTGCACCCGCTGCTGGCCCGTCATCACCACGGTAATGGCCCCGCCCCCGGCGGTGACAGTGATGGTCTCCTCGCTCAACGCTTCCTGGGTCTTGACCATCTCCTCCTGAAGCTTCTGCACCTGCCGCATCATGTCCATCTGCCCACCTTTGGGCTGAAACCTTCTTCCCCTTTTCTTGCTCACACTCATCACCTCCTTGCCGTCTCAGGTCTTACTGCACATCTACGACCTGAGCTCCGTATTTGCTCACCGCCTCCTGGATGAGGGGATCCTCGGCGATGGACGAGTATTTGTCCCTGACCGTCTCCTCATCCTCGACGATGTCCTGCTGCGGTCTCTCGACCGGCTTTTGCACGGGCTGTGTTTGTCCCTCGCCTTTGGGCGCGACCACACAGCGAATGTGACAGGAGCTTTCCACCACCCGGCTAATGATATTCTCTACCAGGGCCTTGTTTTTGGATTCCTCGATCTTCTCTTTGTGAAAAGGCCAGTAAAAGCCCAGCACAACCTCCTGACCCTCCACCCCCAGGGGCCGACAGGACTTGAGCAGGGCCTCGACAGAACGGTTGTTGACCTTCACCTCACCCAGGATCCGACCCCATTGGCTGTTGACGGTATCCAGGGTCAACTTCGGTCCTGGGGAGGTAGCCCTCGACTCTGCTTGGGGCCTCTCGCTGACAGCCTGGGCCGGAGCGCTCGCAGGAGACGATTGTGGCGCAGAGGCAGCCCTTGCCGCTGGGGGAGACTTGGGAACGGTTTCAGAGCCAGAGCGAGTCACTGGCGGGGCAGCCTTCACCTCTTCATCCAGGGTGGCGTCCACAAAGGCCAGCTCCAGGGGCAACTGGGACTGGGTGCTGGCTTTGAGGCCGAGACCCGCTTGGTTGAAAAGCCTGACCACCTTGACCAGTTGCCTGATCGAGAGCTGCGCCGCCTGGCCCTTCATCTCCTGCAAGACTTCGGGCGTGACGTGCACCAGGCTGGAGTCGTCGCCGACCTTGATCAGGAGCAACTCCCGCAAGTACTCCACCACCTGACGGTTGAACTGGCGGGGGTCTATGCCATCCTCAACCACCCGGTTGATCACGTCAAGCCCTTGGGCTACGTCGCGGGCCACCAATTGATCCACCAATTCCCCCACCGACTGAGAGGGGACCGTGCCCAGCACCGACTGCACCTGGGCCAGGGTGATCTCCTCGTCGCCGTAGGACATCAACTGATCCAACAGACTCTCCGCGTCGCGCATACCTCCCGTCGCGCTGCGGGCGATGAGCTCCAATGCCGCAGGCTCCACCGCCAGGCCCTCTTGATCAGCGATGTGCTTCAGGCGGCCGATCATATCCTGAAGGGGAATGCGCCGGAACTCAAAGCGCTGACAGCGGGAGAGGATGGTGTCCGGAATCTTGTGGGGCTCGGTGGTGACCAGAATGAAGATGGCGTGGGGGGGTGGTTCTTCCAACGTTTTCAACAGGGCATTGAAGGCCGGCTCGGTCAGCATGTGGGCCTCATCGAGGATGTAGACTTTGTAGCGAGCCTCGTTGGGCCGGAAGCTCACCTTCTCCCTGATGCCCCGCATCTCGTCAATCCCTCGGTTAGATGCGGCGTCTATTTCGATGAGGTCCAGCAGACGCCCCTCATTGATGGCTTGACAGATGCGACATTGGTTACAGGGCTTGTCGTCCTCGGTGGACAGACAATTGACCGCTTTGGCCAGGAGTCGTCCCATTGAGGTCTTGCCCGTGCCCCGAGGCCCAGCAAAGAGATAGGCATGGCTGATGCGTCCGCTCGGCACGGCGTTCCGTAGGGTGTGCGTCACGTGCTCCTGACCGACCACTTCGTCGAAAGTTTGGGGGCGCCACTTGCGGTAGAGTGCCTGAGCAGCCATAAAGACCTCCTGAATTGAGTCCTGCCCATAGTTTATCACCGATGGGCGATTTACGCAAGCGCAGATTGTGTCAAGTCAAAAGATAATGTCACCGAACAGTCATCGTTCTGTCAAAAGATAA
>CAZQDO010000474.1:0-4531 GCA_964592085.1 uncultured Anaerolineae bacterium
CCTATCGGGTAAGCTATGCCGGGCAGGAAGTGATCAAGCCGTCCAGGCTGGGCTTCAAGTTCAAGAAGGCCGACCCCCTGGATCATAACCTGGCCGTCGTGGACAGCAGTGGCCAAAGCGTTGATGAAACATGGACTCAACCGTGGGGCGAGGTCAAGGACATTCGCAATCACTACAACGAGCTTCGAGTGACCCTGGAAGAATCTGCCGAAGCTCATCGCCGCCTGGTGGTGGTCTTTCGCGTGTATGACGATGGTCTGGGTTTTCGCTACCAGTTGCCCCAGCAGGACGCCCTCGCCGATTTCGAGATCATGGACGAGGAAACCGAATTCGTCCTGGCTGGCAATCACCAGGCCTGGTGGATTCCGGCCTACCACAAAAGACGCTACGAGCACCTGTACCAGCAATCCCCTATCAACGACCTGGAGATCGTCCACACGCCCTTGACGATGGAGACCTCCGACGGCCTGTTTTTGAGTATCCACGAGGCCGCTCTGACCGACTACGCCTCTATGACCCTGGCCGCTTCCGGCGATAACACGTTGCAGTGCGACCTCGTTCCCTGGTCCGATGGCGTTAAGGTACGGGGGTCCACGCCCTTCCAAACGCCGTGGCGCACTCTCCAAATCGCCGAAAGCGCGGGGGACCTCATCACCTCCTACTTGATTCTGAACCTCAACGAGCCCTGCAAGCTGGAGGACGTGTCGTGGATCCGGCCGGGCAAATACGTGGGCATCTGGTGGGCCATGCACATCGGCAAGTGGACTTTGGAGCCGGGTCCCTGGCATGGAGCGACGACGAGAAACGCCAAACAGTACATTGACTTTGCTGCGGAGCATGGCTTCGATGGGGTGTTGGTCGAGGGCTGGAATCTGGGCTGGTCCCTCCTCGGAGAGCACGAGGGCGAGGGCTTCTACTTCACAGGAGCTTACAGAGACTTTGACCTGGAAGCAGTGACCGCTTATGCGACAGCCAAAGGGGTCAAGCTCATCGGACACCACGAGACTTTGGGCGGCGTGGCCAACTACGAACGGCAGATGGAGAAGGCCTTTCAGCTCTACCACGATTTGGGCGTGGATACCGTCAAAACAGGGTACGCCTGCTGGGGCAAGTGCATCCGACGTTACGACGAGAACGGAAAGTTGGTTGGCTTCGAGTGGCACGATGGTCAATACATGGTCAGGCATTATCGCCAGGTGATCGAGACAGCAGCCAGATACCACCTGATGCTGGATGTCCACGAGCCCATCAAAGACACGGGGCTTCGACGCACGTATCCCAATATGCTCACCCGGGAAGGGGCGCGGGGACAGGAATACAACGCCTGGAGCACGGACAAAGGCAATCCGCCGCAGCACACCACCATTCTGCCTTTCACGCGCATGTTGGCCGGCCCTATGGATTTCACCCCCGGCATCTTCGATTTGTTTTTCGACGAGTACCGGCCTGAGAATCGGGTGAACACCACCCTGGCCAAGCAACTGGCCCTGTACGTCGTTCTCTACAGCCCGTTACAGATGGCCGCCGATCTGCCTGAGAACTACGAGGGACATCCCGCTTTCCAATTCATCGTGGACGTGCCCGTTGACTGGCAAGATACCAGGGTTCTGAACGGTCAGATCGGTGATTACGTGACCATCGTTCGAAAGGACAGAAACAGTGAGGACTGGTATCTGGGCAGCATCACCGACGAAGAAGGTCGCTCTCTGGAAGCGCCGCTCACCTTTCTCGATGCTGACCGGACTTACGTGGCCAAATTCTACGCCGACGCCGCTGACGCCGACTGGGAGGACAATCCGCTAGCCGTGCACATCTATCGGGCTCTGATAGACCGGGATACGACGTTGAGGCTCAGGCTCGCCCCCGGCGGTGGGCAGGCGATTCGCATCCGGCCGGCTACGCAGGAAGAAGCCGGCGGTATTCCGCCCTATCAACCATGAACAGTGGCTCCAGAATTGCTCTGAAGGGATTGCCAGATCCAGGCCGCGCAAAATTGGATATACTGATGATGCGAAAAGAACACCAGCGCAAGGTTCGAGTATTATGCGGGTTGATCCTCATTGCGGTGGCCTATGGCGGCTTGCTGCACTGGCTGCGCACCCTCACAGGCAGCCCTCTCATGGACGGCGTCATCGGCATCGTGCTGGGTCTGTATGTCTGTTCCCACCCCGCGGCCAACGCCATTGACCTGCTATTCTTTCAGCGATACGCCCTCCAGCAACTTACATCGGGTTGGTCGGGCCTGGGATGGCTGGCGTTGAACTTGTTGACCCTACTCATGGGCTGGTTGATGATTGCCACTGGGGCTGCGCGTTTGGCCGCCCGCACCGCATAGAGCGATGAACTGCTGCGCTGAACAGACCTGTAGCGAGGATGGAAGAGGTGAGACAGTCGGACAACACCACGCCCCACAAATCATCAGACTATGATCGGAAGGTCAGGCAGACGATCCCGTTCTACGAGACGATGCACCTGGAGGTAGTAGACCTCGTCAGAGAGGTAAAGCCTGACGTTGCCTGTTGGCTGGATACAGGTTGTGGCACAGGATACCTGGTTGAAATAGCCTTGCCGATCTTTCCCCAAACGCTGTTCCTTCTGGCAGATCCTTCGGAAGCCATGTTGCAGCAAGCGGCAAAGCGACTTCAGGGCGTGAGTGGTACACAATTGCAGTTTCTTCAGCCGGTGGGGAGCAAGGAGTTGGCATCCCAGATAGGAGCAGTGGCTCCTCAAGTTGTCACAGCCATTCAGTGCCATCACTACCTGGAGCCGCCGGAGCGTCGTGAGGCCGTCCAATCGTGCTACCGCGTATTGGAGGATGATGGTCTGTTCATCACGTTTGAGAACATCACCCCGTGCACAGAGAGAGGTGTCCAGATAGGCTTGGGGCGTTGGAAACGCTTTCAGACGGAGCAAGGGCGGTCTCTTATGACAGTGGAGAATCACCTCAAGCGATTCGGTGTCAACTACTTTCCCATCACGGCGGGGGAGCATATCGAGCTATTGCAGGCAATTGGCTTTCGAGTCGTTGAGCTGTTCTGGCTTTCCCAGATGCAGGCAGGCTTCTACGCCATCAAGTGAGAGGGCGGTTTATTACACGCGATTCTTTTGAACTTGACGAGTGTCTCAATCTGTAGTATGATAGCACCGTAAACCAGCAGAGTTACCAGCCGAGCTAATAATAGCGGTGCTGTTTGTAACTCAATTGCCCCATGGTGAGAGGGAGAATCATGGAAAAGACGTTATCCTTTGGAGAGGTATTGGACAGAGTTGAACAACTGTCCCTGGAAGACCAGGAGGCATTGACAGACATCATCCGTCGCCGGATCATTGAGCGGCGGCGGGCGGAACTCGCCAAAGACATACTGGAGGCCCAAGAGGAATTCGAGGACGGGAACGCTCGCCCCATAACGCCAGACGAATTGATAGCAGAGATATTATCATGAGACGGCGCTTACTCCGCTCGAGTGCCTTTGTACGAGCGGCGAAACGGAGAGTAAGAAAAGACCCTCGTGTGGCAGAGGATATTCGAGCCGCTTTAGAGCTATTGGCTGGAGATGCGTTCCATCCACAATTGCGAACGCACAAGCTGAAAGGTAAGCTGAAGGGTTCGTGGGCCTGTAGTGTGGGCTACGATCTCAGGATCGTTTTCAAATTTGTGCGGCACGAAGGCGCCGAGGCAATCCTGTTGGAGACGGTTGGGACGCACGAAGAGGTTTATTGAGGCTGCCATCTGCTGATCGGAGGTGCTGAGGCGGGGTATCCTCATGACGAAGGGGCCAAAAGCCAGTCCATTCCGTGCCCAACTCATCAGTGAAGCGTCTCTTGAAATAACGCAGGGGAAAACCGCGCTTTCGAACTTGACGAATGTCTCAATCTGTAGTATGATTGCATCGTAATTATTATTGATGAAAGCAGTTGGTTCCAGCGAGCGAAGAGTTACTCTTGCGAGGAGGTCTGTTGTGGAGACAGAGAGTGGCCAATGTTTTGACCAAGATCCACCTGAAGCTGAATTTCCGGATCCATTGGAAAACACTGACATCTTCTTGTTCAGTGGCCCCATCTACAGGGTACAGGCTGATGAGTTCCTTGAATTGGTTCAACAGGAGCGACGAAACAAGAGAGTAGCTCTGGTATTATCCACTTATGGTGGTGATGCGGATGCAGCTTATGCAGTTGCACGATCCTTGCAGGCCTGTTATGAACATTTCACTGTGTATGTCTTTGGTCAGTGTAAGAGCGCTGGCACAATTCTGGTTCTTGGTGCTGACGAAATCGTGATGTCACGTTGGGGAGAGTTGGGACCGCTCGATATACAGCTTCTGAAAGAGGATGAGCTTGGTTTGCGAACGTCGGGGCTAGATATTTTTGACGCGCTCGATGCCCTTAGAGAATATGCTTTCAAACTCTTCGAGTACTGTTTCTTAGAGATAAAGAGCCGTAGTGCAGGGACAATAACCACAAGAACAGCAGCGGAAATTGCTACTAGTAGTCCATCACAGTGATTTTGATAAAACTCCTTCCTGCGGTAAAC
>CAZQDO010000475.1:0-4524 GCA_964592085.1 uncultured Anaerolineae bacterium
GCAACGAGGCAAGGCGTATGTTTGTACCAATGGAAGACCATGCAAGGGAGATTTAGACTGTTCCAGACCCAGGTCACGGCCGCGACATTCAGCCCGGACGGGCACCTGCTAGCTATAGGTACTGTTGATGGGACTACAGGAGTCTGGGATACACAACGAGAAGATATACAAGTGTTGTGGACAGTCCCGGCTCACGAAGCCCCCGTTACGAGCTTGGTTTTCAGCCCTAATAGCCGATGGTTGGCTTCTGCAAGCAAGGATCATAGTATTCGCTTATGGGAGGCACGTCATACAGAACAGTATGTGTTAGGAGAGCATGACACCCCTGTGAACGCTTTAGCTCTTAGCCTGGATGGTCTCCTCGCCTCCGGCAGCAGCGATGGCAAAGTGAAATTATGGGATACACAGAATCGTAAGATTTTAGACTTCACAGCAGATCATAAGGCTTCCGTAACCTCTTTGGCTTTCTGCTCTCGTACCGAATGGTTAGCCTCCGCTAGCGAAGACCGAACAATCCGTATATGGAACACACGAGATGGAGTCGAGGTGCGTAGGTTGGTGGGACACCTTGACTGGGTGCTCAGCATAAACTTCAGTCTCGATGGGCGAATGCTTGTCTCAGGAAGTGAGGATAAGACCATTCGATTGTGGGAAGTGGACACCGGCACTGAGTTACGCACCTTGAATGGCCACACGGCTGGAGTATATGATGTTGCTTTCAGTCCAGATGGGAAGCTGTTGATCTCTGGGGGCGGTGATGGAACTGTGCGACTGTGGGGAGTGCTGGCCGAGTGAATTGAAGACATCAGCTCCACATTCACCAAAGTTAACCACGACGTTTTTATGTGCCAGATATTGAGGAGACATTATGACTCGCTACGCGATCCGAAATATCCACTTATTCTCCGCCTTCAGATTCGGCTGCCTGATAGGAGGGGTGCTTATGCTGCCCATCGGGCTGCTGCTGGGCCTGCTGGCGCGCGCCCTGGTGGGGGTAGTGCGCCGCTGGCTGGAGGCATGGGAGGCCCTGTCGCTCGATCTGGCCGGGCGGACCCTGGTGGATGTAGACTTCCTGAACCTTCTCAAGCTGTCCGATTTTTTGCGTGAGTTGCGTGTCCTGGACGAGCAGGGCTGGCTGCTGGCTCTGGCGTTGGCCTTGGGTATGGCCGTGGTCGGGGGGCTGCTGCTTGGCTTGCTGGCCATCTTTGGCGCTGCGGTTTACAACATCCTGGCCGCCATCAGCGGCGGGCTGGTGGTTGGCGCCGACTTAGTGGGGGGGGCGGCCCCTTCGGCTATGCCTCTACCGCCCAAAGGCCGCACCGCCCCGCTGCCCCAGGCGCGGGCCGGCCCGGCGCCTTTAATGCCACCGCCTCACCCCACCGCGCCCGGCGCCTGGCTGGCCTTGAGCCAGAACCCGGCGCAGCACTGGCCGCTCAAAGCGGGTGTCACGACGTTGGGCAGTGCATCCGGCAACGACGTGGTGCTGGTCGGCCTGGCCCCTCGTCACGCCGAGATCCGCCTGGAGACCGATCGCTACGTGCTCCACGATCTGGGGGGTGGCCAGACCTGGGTCAACGGCCGCCCCATCGCCGGGCCCAACATGCTCAAGGAGGGATTCAAGATCCGTTTGGGTACTCACGAGTTGATCTTTCATAAGCCGTAAAACGTAAAACGTGATGCGTGATGGTTGCATATCGCGTGCCATGCATCACGTATCACGTATCACTCATCACTTCTGCGCTAGGCTACAACTATGCCCAACTTCTGCACACATTGTGGCGCTCAAATAAGCCGTCCCAACGCCCCTTTCTGCTCCACGTGCGGGGGGGCCCTGGGAGGGGGTAACGCCGGTCCTTCGCCGACCGGCACAACCAGCGTCGGCCCGCAGCTCGTCATCCAGGAGCCGGGCCAGGCCGACCGCCCGGTTCCGTTGACCAAACCGGTAGTCACTATTGGACGTGATCCGGGCAATGACGTGGTCGTCCACCACCCGGCTGTGTCGCGCCGCCACGCTCAGTTGGAGCGCAGGGGAAACGACTATTGGATCACCGACCTGGGCAGCACCAACGGCACCTCGGTCAACGGCCAGCGGGTGCAGAGCCAGGTCTTGCGAGACGGCAACATCATCCGTTTCGGCGACCAGCAGGGCAATTCGGTGGGCCTGGTCTTCCAGATCGGGGTTGGCTCCCGACCCGCCACAGGCACCATCTACCTGGGCACCCTCAACCTGGGGCACCTGCCCAGCTTTACCATCGGGCGTGATCCGGCCAATCAAGTGCACCTGGACCACCCGATTGTCTCCCGCCACCACGCCCGGGTGGAGCTAAAGGCGGCAGGTCACACCATCCACGATCTGAACAGCCAAAACGGCACCTACGTCAACGGCCAACCGGTGCGCGGGTCCCGCTCGCTGCAAACCGGTGACGTGGTGCACATCGGTCCCTTCAAGCTGGTCTACGACCAGGCCGGTTTCTCGCAATACACCCCGGCCGGCAACTACCGCCTGGACGCCATCGGCCTCAAGCGCGAAGTGTCGCTGGCCGGCCTCCTGTCTCCGCGACGCTGGCCGGGCTTGAACAGCCGGCCAACGCGCAAGCTTATTCTGAACGATGTGAGCTTATCCATCTACCCACGTGAGTTCGTGGCCCTGGTGGGCGGGAGCGGCGCTGGCAAGAGCACCCTTATGGACGCCCTGAGCGGCTTTGTCCCGGCCCAGGGACGGGTGCTGCTCAACGGCGACGACCTGTATGCCAACTTCGCCGCTTACCGCAGCATATTGGGCTACGTGCCCCAGGACGACATTATACACGGCCAGTTGACGGTGCGCAGTGCCCTCAACTACGCCGCCCAACTGCGGTTACCCGACGCCAACGCGCAGGAGATACGGCAGCGCATCCAGGACGTGCTGACCCAGGTCGAAATGGTAGAGCACGCCGATAAACCGGTGCTTCGACTGAGCGGCGGCCAGCGCAAGCGAGTCCGCATTGCCGTCGAGTTGTTGGCCGAACCAGGCCTGTTCTTCCTGGACGAGCCGACCTCTGGGCTCGACCCCGGCCTGGAAAAAAAGATGATGTATACCATGCGCCAACTGGCCGATGGTGGTCGCACCATCGTGTTAGTGACCCACGCCACGGCCAACATCGACCAATGCACCCACGTGGCCTTTATGGCCGATAGCCATCTGGTCTACTTTGGACCGCCCCAGGAGGCGCTGGCTTTCTTCGGAGCCAACGACTTTGCCGACATCTACACCCGCCTCTCGTTGCCCATAGACCGGGTCAATAATCCACTGCCCGCTCAATGGCAATCTTTTTACCCGCCACCCCCGGCCTCCCCCTTCCAGGAGCCTCCCCGGGCCGCCGAAGTGTGGGCCCGGTGTTTCCGTGCTTCTCCCCAGTATCAGCAATATGTAACCAATCGCATCCAGGCGGCCAGCTCGGGTCCTCAGCCAACGGGTGGAGGCCAGCCGGGACCGCTCGGTGGGCAGGTATCGGCGGCCTTCCGGCAGTTCCTGGTTCTTGCCCGGCGCTACTTCGAGCTGATCCGCCGCGACACGATGAGCCTGTTCATTCTATTGGCCGTTATGCCCCTCATCGGCCTGCTGCTGTTGGTGATGGCCAAACCCCATGACCTGGTAGGTAAGAGCCTGGACACCATCAGAACCGAAATACAGGAGGATATTGCCGGCAAACAGGCGGACCAGGACCCAGGCAAGGACGATGAACAGCTTCAAGCCTCTTACATAGCCGCCGGCACCGCCCAGAAGTTGCTGTTTATGCTGGCTCTGGCCGCCAATCTATTGGGTATCTTCGCCGCTTCTTATGAGATCGTCAAGGAGGGAGCCATCTACCGCCGCGAGCGGATGGTCAATCTCAAAATCATTCCCTATCTCCTCTCCAAGATAAGCGTGTTGGCCATCTTCGCCCTGCTGCAATGCTTCCTGCTGTTAATGGTCGTCCGCCTGAGGGTGGAATACCCACCTGATGGAGTTTTCCTGCCCTCGGTCATCGAGATGTATATCACTCTGTTCCTGGCCACACTAGCCAGCATTGGACTGGGCTTGCTCATCTCGGCTGGCATGCGCAGCGCCGGAACCGTCATCTACGTCATATTACTCATTCTATTTGTGCAGATCATCTTCGCCGGAGCCATCTTCGACCTGCCCGCCGCTGCCAAACCGATCTCCTACCTGACCACCACTCGCTGGACCCTGGAGGCTTTGGGCAGCAGCGTAGACCTGGAGGGGCTCGACGAGATGGGTGTCAGTTGTGTTGAGTTTGAAGATGAGAATACCAGGGCTATGCTGGGAGAGGCTGAAGATCCCTGTGAACAAGGCCAGATGAAACAGGCGGCCAACTATAAGTTCAACGTAAACTACAGCCATAGCGTTGGTCACCTGCTGGCTCGCTGGCTGGTGTTAATTGGGTTTGCCCTGATCTTCAGCGGGCTCACGTTTATGGTTCAGAGACGGAAAGACGTCATTTAGAGCAAACGCTAACGATGACTATTCGGATGGATAAAGGG
>CAZQDO010000476.1:0-4518 GCA_964592085.1 uncultured Anaerolineae bacterium
GTGTCAAGGTGGGAGTGGGGGTATCCGTTGGCGTGTACGTTGGGGTAGGGGTGCCGGTGGGGGTGCTTGTTGGCGTGTCCGTCGGCGTTGCGCCTACGAGCTGGATGGTCCAGCTCCCGTATGGACAATGAGGGTCATCGGCGTGCATGGTTGCGACCCCCGCGGTCCCAGCGAGGTAGATGGTAATCGGAACCATATCCCCATCGTACAGTGGACCCGCTATATAGCTTGGCTCGACTCGCCCCTCGTGCCCGGTGACCCACAGGCGGATATTGGCTGACTGGGTGTGTTCTGCCGCGTTGAACTTCAACCACCCTTCGAGCTGAACTTCTTCGCCTGTGACAACGATTTGGCTGGGAAAGCCCACGAACTCCAGCTCTCCAATCGAAGCCGTCACCATTACCGACCAGGCCCAGAGAAGGCCCAAGGAAACCACTACGATCACCACTAGAACTCTGTTTTTCGTCATTTCCTAAACCTCCTTTCTTCCCCTAGTTTATCACAAAGTGGGCTTAAAAGCAAGAAACCTCCTCTCTCGCCTCTGAGCTTCTCCCCGAAAGAAAAACTTGACAAGCTTTCCGATGTGGAGTAATATTCCCTATGCTCCGCCCGGGCCCAAGGCCACGTTGGTTGGAAGCGACGGCCGCTGAGGTAGAATTCTGGGTCGAGTCAAAGGAGACAGATGAGCGAAGACGCTTTTAGCAAAGAGCGCTGGGAGCGAGAGACTCTGAACCCCATTCTTCGGCGGCATCCTGAGCGCCAGGGTCGCTTTGAAACCAACTCAGGCATCGAGGTCGAGCGGGTCTACACGCCGAAGGAAGCGGAAACAGAATATGTCGAGGATTTGAGCTTCCCAGGCCAATATCCCTTCACTCGTGGCGTGTACCCGACCATGTACCGAGGTCGTCTCTGGACCATGCGCCAATATGCGGGCTATGCTACCGCCGCGGAGTCCAACTGCCGCTACAAGTATCTCCTCGACCAGGGCCAAACGGGCCTCTCCGTGGCCTTTGACCTGCCCACCCAAATCGGCTATGATTCAGACCACCCCCTGGCCGAGGGCGAGGTCGGGAAAGTGGGCGTGGCCATTGATTCCCTGGAGGACATGGAAGTTCTCTTCGAAGGCATCCCCCTCGACAAGGTCAGCACCTCCATGACCATCAACGCGACTGCCGCCATCCTTCTCGCCATGTACATTGCCGTGGCCAAAAAGCAGGGGATAGATCCCCAAGGGCTGCGAGGCACCATCCAGAACGATATCCTGAAAGAGTATGTTGCCCGGGGGACTTATATCTTCCCACCCCAGCAATCCATGCGCATCATTACCGACACATTCGCTTATTGTAAGGAGAGCCTTCCCTTCTGGAACACCATCTCTATCTCAGGCTATCACATCCGCGAGGCCGGCGCCACAGCCGTACAGGAGGTGGCCTTCACTCTGGCCAATGCCATTGCCTACGTGGAGGCTGCCCTCAAAGCTGGCCTGGGCGTGGACGAGTTTGCCGGACGGATCTCCTTCTTCTTCAACGCTCATAACGACTTCCTGGAGGAAGTCGCCAAGTTCAGAGCGGCTCGCCGTCTGTGGGCCAGGATCATGAAGGAGCGATTTGCAGCCCGCGAACCTGGCTCCTGGATGTTGCGCTTTCACACCCAGACGGCTGGCAGCACCCTGACCGCCCAACAGCCTGACAATAACGTGGTGCGGGTGGCTCTTCAGGCCCTGGCTGCTGTGCTGGGTGGCACTCAGTCGCTGCATACCAACTCTCGCGACGAGGCGTTGTCGTTGCCCACGGAAAAATCGGTTCAAATTGCCCTTAGAACCCAGCAGATCATCGCCCACGAGAGCGGGGTGGCCAATACCATTGATCCCCTGGCCGGAAGCTATTACGTTGAAGCGCTGACCAACGAAATCGAGAGCAGGGCCCAGGACTACATCAAGAAGATTGACGGCATCGGGGGGGCGTTGGCCGCCATCGAGCGAGGTTTCATCCAACGGGAGATCCAGGAAAGTGCCTACCGTTATCAGCGGGCTGTGGAGCGAGGAGAGCAAATCGTGGTGGGCGTCAACGAGTTCGTGGCTCAAGAGGAAACGACCTTGCGGCGATTGAAGGTTGACCCTGTGGTACAGAAGAGGCAAATCGAACGACTCAAGGCCCTCAGAGAGCGGCGCGATGGTGAGAAGGTGCAGGTCTTGCTGACTCGATTGAGGGAGACGGCGCAGGATGAAGGGAATCTGCTGCCCATCATCCTGGAGTGCGTAGAGGCCTACGCCACCCTGGGCGAAATCTGTAGCGTGCTGCGGAAAGCCTTTGGCGAGTACAAGCCTGCGCTGGCGCTGTAAACCATTGCTTGGCGAATGTGGCGTGACTGCAATCTGTATACATGCTGCGCCTATCATTACGAGTCTTCCATGGCATGGTGCGTCATCCGTAGGAGACAGTACTCCCAAATGTGTCACTGCGAGGAGCACGTTTTGTGACGAAGCAGTCCCTTTGCTGCTAGTTGAGGAGATTGCTTCGCCCTCGGCTACTCAGAAACTTCCCCTCACCCCAGCCCTCTCCCCAACGGGGCGAGGGAGTAAGTCCCCTCTCCCTCACAGGGAGAGGGTTAGGGTGAGGGTGGGATGTTTCTGTTGCCTACGGATGGCACGATGCGCCATGGGAAACTCACAATGACACTTGATCCCGAAATATCACGTCATCGTGCTAATATTGACTGCAATTTGCATATATTACGGAGGTGTTCCATGTTGAAAGAGCTCTTTTCTTCATCGGCACGAGTGCAAATCCTGAGCCTCTTGTTCCTGAATCCCGACACCAGGTTCTACCAGAGGGAGCTCGAGACCATAACGGGCCTGGCTATACGCTCCATCCAGCGGGAAACCGAGAAATTGGAGGGCGTGGGATTGCTTCACAAGTCTACCGGGGCCAACAAGGTATACTTCCAGGGCAATCGTGGCCACACTGTGTTCCCAGAGCTGAGAAGGATGCTCCTCAAAGCGGTCGGCTTGAAGGTTGTCCTGGGGAATGGACGACAGACTGACAGTGGGATCAAGACTGCTTTTATCCACGGCCCCGTAGCCGCAGGGCAGGACAAGCCGACCGATCCCATCCCCATCTTTGTGGTGGGGGATGTCTCCAAGCAAGCGCTTCAGGGCCGGGCTGAGGAAATTCAAAGCTCTATCGGCAGGGAGATCACCTGCTACGTCCGCACTCCTCAGAGCTTCCGCAGCAGGGTTCAGTTGGGGTATGGTTTCGTGGCCAGTGTGCTGGCCGGCCCGAAACTGTTTCTGATTGGGGATCAGAGGATATTGCGCTCTCTGGCTACCAGGGCATGGGAGCGAAGCGTACCTCTCAAGCGCGAGCGCGCCGCCGAGGTGTTCCAGTGGTGGAACGTCCCTTGAGAGAAACCGTGATCAAGAAGATAGACCACATCGCCATCGTCGTGCACAGCATTGAGGAAGCTCTACGAGCGTATCACGAAGCCCTGGGACTTGAACTGACCGACGTCAAAGAGATATCGCAGGACACGGTGAGGGTGGCCTTCTTGCCTGTGGGTGAGAGTGAAATCGAGCTGGTGGAGCCGATCACCACCGATAGTGGCACTGCCAAGTTCCTGGAGAAGCAGGGGGAAGGGCTGCACCACATCTGCTTGGAGGTGGAGGATATCGAGGCTGCGTTGCAGGATCTAAGAGCCAGGGGTATGCGACTCATTGACAGGCAGCCTCGCCAGGGAGCTCACGGCCGCGTCGCCTTCCTGCATCCCAAGAGCGCTCATGGCGTGCTCATTGAGCTGGTTGAGAAGCGAGGTTAACTTAAGGAGAATCTCATGCCTTTAGAACGCGGTCTCATCCAGGTTTACACCGGCCTGGGCAAAGGCAAGACTACCGCTGCCCTGGGGTTGGCCCTCCGGGCAGCGGGACAAAACCTCAAGGTCTACATCGTCCAGTTTATGAAGGGCTGGCCCGATTACGGCGAACTGGTCAGCGTGGAGAAGTTGCCCAACATCACCCTGCGCCAGTTTGGCCGCCCCGAGTTCGTGGACAAAGACAACCTCGACCCTGAGGACATCCGCCAGGCTCACCAGGCGCTGGACCACGCTCGCCAGATCATTCTTGGCGGGCAGTACGACATCGTGATCCTCGACGAGATCAACGTGGCGTTGGACTTCGGCCTCATCGGCCTGGCCGAGGTGCTGGGCCTGCTCGACGCCAGGCCGGAAAAAGTGGAGTTGGTGCTCACCGGCCGCTATGCCCATCCCGAGGTGGTCAAGCGGGCCGACCTGGTGACGGAGATGCTGGACATCAAGCATCCGTATTCTGAGGGGGTAATGGGGCGGCGGGGGATCGAGTATTGATTACAAGATCCCTTCTTTTTGTAAGATTTGTTGAACTTCGATGAGGAACTCTTCCAAGGAGACTTCCTTAGCCCCTTCTGAGCCAAATCGTGGGCAGCGGGGTTTTCGTAGGGGTGACGGTGCCATGTTCCACCATCGCAATTCCTGCCGTAGATCCTGCTC
>CAZQDO010000477.1:0-4517 GCA_964592085.1 uncultured Anaerolineae bacterium
GCTCAAACGCTGGCTGGTCCAACTGTTGTACATCCCAACCTCAAGAGTGCCAGTGCCCGGCTTGCAGTCGGGGGAGAGGCTCAGATAGTGCACATCTCGCACGATCTCCCCTGCTTGCCACTTGCTGGTCAACTTGAAGACCGACGGCTGCCATATCTCGGTGAGCCTGAACCCATTGCCGGGGAACTCATCGTGTTGGCCGACGATGCGACCCTCAGCGTCCAGCAGATGGGTGAAGACCGTGTAATCCGTATCCATCTCAGCCAAGCTCTCCCAGTATAGGCTCAGGCGGATTGTTTGGCCGGGGCTGACTCGGAGGGGAAGGGGTTGGGATACGTATTCGCCCCGGTCATCCTGGGCCGCGACGTCGAACCCCAGCAAAACGATTCCCTGGCCCAGTCCGGTCTCCAGCGGGTTCTCGATGAAAGGGCCATCGGCTTGCTGAAAGAGAAAATAACCATCGGCCTCGGCCAGGATACGGTAATTCGGATCAGCCAGGAGCTCTTGAAGCACCTTTTCGTATGAGTCGGTGGTCAGGGGATAATAACTGCCCTGGGTGTCTAAGGCGATGTATTGGACCTCATCTATCCTGCGCGGGTACAGATAGATCTTCTCTCGATGCGAGAGGTGGGGCACCAGGGCATCCTGGGCCGAGACGGATGCGGTGGGGGGCACGCGCGCCAGGATGTTTTCGCCCAAGCGTGTGTGCTCCGTGACGATGAACCTATCCGGCTGAAATTCGCGCGCCAACGGGGCAGGACTATATAGCCAATAGCCGATGGCACTCATGGCCAGGAGATAGAACGTCGCCCATTTCCGCTGACGATGCTTGAAGCGCTCCAGTCCTACCGCTGCGGCGAAGAAAAGGATGGGCAGTAATAAAGCCGGGTACCAATTTCGTAGGCCGTACATCGAGGGGGCATCGCTGGCTAACATGTAACCAAGGGATGGAAAGCTCAGCGCGAATACCGTCGGGGCCAGGAACGCCAAGAACCCCATGGGCAATAACAGCCGGACCACTGCCTCGAGCCTGGTCATCGCCAACATATTTCCAATCCAGATCAGAGGAGTGCGGCTCAGCGTCTTCAGAGCTTCGCCGATGCTCCCTCCCAGGTAGGAATAGTAACGAAGCTGAGGATAAGTCCCCTTCCCAAAATGCGGGATCACCACCATGGGGACAATGATCACCCAAAGGAGCCCCAGGACCAACAGTCCCCCGCCCAGTTTCACCTCTCTGTTTTTCAGAAGCAGGTAGACGCCAAAGGCCATCACAATGATGGCCACGTTCTCTTTGCACAGCAACGCTGGCAACAGCCCTCCCAGAATCCACCGCCTTTGCCCTTTGATCAGCCCGTAAAGGGCAAGGGAGATGAAGGGGACGGCAAGGGTTATCCGGCGAAATTCGAACAGATTGACTTCGTGGAGGGCGGGGTTCAGATAATAAGCGGCCAGGACAAAAGGGGCCAGGGGAGGATTCCTTTCCCGCACTAACTGGAATAGAGGCAGACCTGCCAGGGCCAGGGCAACGGTTTGAATCACGAACAGGAGCCGAATATCGGGCCAGACGAGGTAAAGCGGCGAGATAAGGCCCATCAGGGGGGAGAAATGGAAGCCCAAGGTGTTGGGGGGTTTGAGGGTATTGACGAAAAACCTACCGTGGGCCGTGTTCCAAATGGCCTGGTCGAATTGCCCCAGGTCCAGTGCACAGGTATGAAAAGCCCTGTGTTGTTGGATCGAGAGCCAGGAGAATACCAGAACATAGAGCGCAAGTATGAGATAACCGCTGATCTCGATCCATTTCAACGATCTGCTCTTCTGCATGGTCCCTTCAACTTCCCAGCAAATAGATCACCCCACCCACCAAGCTGACGGCCAGCCTCACACCTCGTGACAACAGCGCCAGCGCCAACGCCTGCGGGGCAGCGATCCCCGCCAAACCGAAGAAGAAGACGTAGGCCCCCTCCTGAATGCCGAGGGCGTTCAGCGAGAGCGGCACCGAGGTCACTACGGCGATGAGGGAGATGGCCATCGTCAGCCAGATGAAGGAGATGGGCAAGTGCAAGGCCAACGATTGGACGTACAGTCTCAGCACGTCCCCGAAACGAAAGAGTAACGAGAAGGCCAGCACCACCAACAGTGCGCGCTCGCGACTGCGAAAAGCGTAGATCGAATCGTACAGCTTGCCCAGCTTGCCGACCAGGACAATCAATACCCCCCTCAAGCCCTCCCTATCTGGGGAGGAGGTCAAGCGATCTGCCCAGGAGCGCACCCGCCATAGGTTAAACAGCAGCAGCGTCCCCAGGACGAAAACGACGAACATCCCCAGCACGAGAAAGCCGATCCCCCCTGCCGCCGCCAACTGCCAATTGCTCAGCACCGCCACCACGCCCATCAGTAACACGGCAAACAGCCCACATAGCCGCTCTACCAGCACGGAGGAGACGGCGTCCGCCCCCTGGCCGGTGAGTTGGCTCAGGCGCAGCATACGCACGCTGTCGCCGCCCACGTTGCTGGGCAGGAAGTTGTTGAAGAAGCTACCCACCAGGTAAATGGAAAAGAGGCGAGGGAAAGGCTCCCGCGTCCCCTGGGCCAGCAGTAGTGCCCGCCAGCGCAAGACCCGCGGCAACACATTGAGCAGCTCAATGAGCAGCGCCATCCCGACGTAGCCCAGGCTGGCCTGACTCAGGATGCGGGTCAACTCCTGCCAATCCACCTGCCAGAGCAGGAAAGCCAACAACCCTAGTCCAAAGAGAGGCCGCAACCAGCGCCAAAGCCTGCGCCAACCTGCGGCCAACGTCCTACCTCCGACCACGGTAACCTGTGTCCCCTCTTCCAACTCTGCCCCCTCACTCCAGGTAGCCTAGACTGCGCAGGCGGGCCTCGATCTCCTCCTGCTCTTCCGGTGGCAGTTCGTGTTCTGGATGAGGGTACGCCGCCTCGGCCTCCACCTGTTGCAAAGGAGCGGTGCGGACAAACGATGGCTCGAACATCTCCAATAGCACGCGGCCATCCATATCGCCGGGCACAGGCAGCCCCATGCGGTAGAGAATCGTCGGGGCCAGATCAATGATCTGCGCACCGTCCAACTCTGTCCCCTGCCGCACCGCCGGCCCGCCGGCCAGCAGGATGCCATGCAGCCGGTGACAGCCAGAATCCCCCCGCACCTGTGGGGTCACGATCTGTGCGTTGCTGGCGAACAACGGGAAGGCGATGTAGTGAAAACCGTCCATGATCGGCAACAAGTCGGCCCCTCGCTCGGCATAAGGCCCCTCGTACACCTGCTCCTTGAAGATGATCTCGTCTACCAGCGGACGGTCAGATTGCGGATGCCTGATCTCTCGCAGCGCATCGGCGACCCGCTGGCGCACAGCATCGTACTCTTCGGGCGGCACGCAGCCGTGCGGCTCGCGGCCGCGCAAGTTGATGAAGACCTGACCCACGTGTCCCATAGCATAAGCCTGCGTGCGTGACCAGTCCACAGCGGAAAAGGACAGGAATCGCCCCATGACGGCATTGCGCGACCGCTTGCTGACCCTGACCACCACATCCTGCAAGCCCAGCTTAACCAGCAGGGCGTAGGCCGTGCTGGGCGTGATGCCGTGGTGAAAGAGAGCGTAGCGCAGGCGGGTCGCCACGTCCCGCTTCAGTTGCAGAAAACCTCGTTGCAACAGGAAGTTGTTGAGATTCACCGTGCCGTGCAGCGGCCCGAAGCCGTGATCCGACATCACCAGCAGCACATCGTCCGGCCCTGTCTGCTCCCACAGCCGAGCCAGGATCTCATCTGCCTTCTGATAGAGCGTCAGCAGCGGATCGCCACAGCGCTGTGCCGCCTGCGGATCATAGAGAGGATGGCTGGGGTCAACGAACTTCCAGAGGGCGTGCTGGGCGATATCGAGAGCCACCAGGTGCACCATGAAGAGGTCCCACTTGTAGTCCTGCATCAGGCGCAGCGCATAGCGGGCCCTCTGTTCCATCAGGGCCAGCAGGTCGGCGACGAAGGCCTCCTCGTCCCCATTTGTATATTGCACATCAGGGCTGATGCGGTAGGGGCCTAACTCATCCTCGTAACGCCTGAGCAAATCGGGAGGATAGGCGATCTCCGCACGCCTGGGGGACAGGATACCTGAGATCATGAAGCCATTAACGGGATGGGGTGGATAGGTTACGGGCACAGCGACCACCCCCACCCGCCGCCCCGCCTCCGATAGCAATTGCCAAAGGGTCTTAGCGGCGATATGAGAAGCGTTCACCATGTCGAAACCGCTAGGGCCTTCGCCACGGCGGCTGCGGATGAAGTCGAACACGCCGTGCTTGCCTGGGTTCACTCCTGTCATGAACGAGGGCCAGGCGGGGGAGGTGACCGGCGGCAGGGTGGACCTGAGCTCGCCGTGAACCCCCTCCTGCATCAGGCGAGCCAGAGCAGGCAGGTGGCCCGCGGCCGCCCAGGGGCGAATCAAATCAAACGTGGCGCCATCGAGACCAACGATGAGCATCCTCATAAACCAATACACTCCAAT
>CAZQDO010000478.1:0-4514 GCA_964592085.1 uncultured Anaerolineae bacterium
AAATCGTGCTCATGCCGATGATAGCCAGGCCCACCATAGCAGGCCCATCACTGCGCCGGCGTAAAAGGCCACCTTGAAAGCACGGTTGATGCCCTCGTTGGCCGCCGCTGCGCTCCGCACGTTAGCGGCCACGGCGACACTCATGCCCATGTACCCGGCCATGGCAGAACATATCGCGCCGGCCACAAAAGCCAAAGCCATCGTGATACCCCGTGACGGGTTGACGGCTACTGTCTTCATTCCCAGATGCTCGATGTCGAAGCTGAACACGATGGCAATGATGATGCCCAGCCCGACCGCAACGAGAGCGAGTGCCAGGTAGAGACGGCGCAGGTAGGTTCTCGCTCCCTCTCGAATCCAGGAGGCGACCTCCTGAGCCTGTTCGGAACCTGGGTCTTGCCGGTGAACCCAAATATATAGCCAGATCGCTACCCCGACGGAAACAATGCCCGCGAAGATGGCCACGAAAATCCAAAGCTCAGATCCTGCCACCGTTGTTCCTCCTGACGTGAAACGCAATCACGCATCACGTTTCACGCAACACGGTTTCACATGTTAGCAGATCGCCACCAACGATAGTATTTGGCACGGAGTTCCTCCTGCGAGGGCAGAGGGAAACACAGGAGCCCCTCTTTGTTCCCCACGAAGATCCCGCTCTTGATCGTACGGTATGCAAACGAGGCCGGCTGGATGCGGTTGACCATTTTGGTGTGAACGGTCTTGGTCCTCAGGTCCACGAGACACTGGCGCAGATGACCGATGTTGGAATAGGGTAAGTCTCGCACGTCGCCACGCTCAGGATCGGTGGCCAATTCACCCAGTCGCAGCTCCGCAAAGCAAATCGCCGGCAGAGAGAGGAGGCTAGTTGGCGTCTTGACAATGAGATCGTAGAACTCGCGGGGGCCCAGGGAGCTGACTATCAGGGGATGCACGGGCGCGATCTCTTGATAGAGATGCAAGCCTACTGTATCTTCGGGGAACTCTTGGCTCGATTCCAGGCCCAACATCCGCCCATCCTGGGTCACAAGATAGAGCCTCTGAATAGCATCCAGCGGGATATGCTCCAGCACACGATAGACGGAGATATAGATCGAGCGTTTCGGGCCTCCGTCTTCGTGAGGCACGCAACGCCGGATGCCTTCCTCAATGTGGAAATAGTCGTGCCTGAAGTCCGGGTCAATTTCAAAGAAGATGGCTTGTCCGCGTGACTTCTTCGCACTCCCAACTGCATAGTAAACCCCGAACTCTTCCGGGGTTAACATGGAGGCGATCAGTGCCTCAGGTATCATGGATAAGTACAAGTGGACGTCCATGGCCACCTCCTCCTTAATATCTATCCAAAAACCAGCGGGTCGGGCTCCCATGCCCGGCAATTCGGCGGCGTGGGAGCCGCCTCTGCTGGAAATCTTGGATCTACTGAGACTCGTAGATTCGTAAGCCGTAGAACCGAATCCCGAATTTACGGATTCACCAGTTTACCAGCCTACCGCAATCAGCCCGTGGTCCCCTCGTCCGCAATGCGTTGTGCACACTCCGCCAGCTCGCGAAGTCGCTGCGCATCAACAGAGAGACCACGCGCACGCTGCATGTGCTCGAAGGCCTGGTTGTAGAGCGTAGATGCGTTCCCCCACTCGTGGGTGAACTCGGCGATGCGGGCCGCCTGCTCAAGCGCCATCGCTGCCAGTTCCCCTTTGCCCTCGTCGGCGTACTGGGTGGCAGCTTTCTCCAGATCCACCGGGCGCTGTTTGGGCAGTCGGTGCTCTGACTCCGCCAGGACGCGCTCGATGGTCGGCAGCAGCAGGTCGTACCAGTTCGACTTGGGCAGATACTCGTAGAAGTCCAACTGCGCAGCACGGGCCTCGCTCTCCAGTGAGGCGTAGCCGGTGAACATGACCACCCGCAGGTCAGGTTGCAACTGCCGCAGCATCGCGGCCACCTGGAACCCGTCTATCTCCGGCATCTTCATGTCCAGCAGGGCCACGTCACAAGGCGTCTCCCGCGCCTGTTCGAGTGCCTCGCGGGCACTACTGGCCGTCACGACGGTATATCCGGCCCCCTTCAGGTAGTCCTCCAGACTTTCGAGCACCAGCAGATCATCATCCATCACCATTATCGTTGATGACATTGTACTTAACCTCCTTGATAATCGTAGTAACGACTTCAGTCGTTCCCTCCCCACCCAAGGCTGCGACGAAAGCCATAGCAGCCACCGTAGTGACCACTTCAGTGGCTTAAGAGCGACTAAAGTCGCCACCACAAAAACACGCCATGAACACATAGTAACGACTTCAGTCGTTTAGTCCCCGTAATCCCACGCATCCCCAATCGGGTATTTGGCCCATCGCTCACGGAGCCATTGCCGCCCATACGTATCAAAGTAGAGATGCACGCTGGACCACGGCCAATCATAGGGGTTTTCGACATACCCGTGTTTCGCTGCGTTATAGTGGAGATAGTTCAGTGCGTGATAGTAATGACGCTCGTCACGGATATAGCGATCACGGAATTTGTACCACACCTTGCGCTGCCCGGTGAGACCATCCTCCAGGTTCCATGCTCTGGCAGTGGTCCCATGGAGATGCTGGAGTATAGCCGAGATCTGCGCCAAGGATTGAACGCCCGCCAGAAAGTGATAGTGATTGGTCAAGATAACCCAACCCCCAATCTCGGCCTGGATGTCGGCCAGCTCTGAGAGGAGCTGGTCCTCAAACGTGGTTAACCGGGAAGAAGAAGCCATGATGTGCATATGCTCGTAGTTAGTGGCAGTGATGCAGTACCACCCGGCCTCGCGATAGGGATGCGGCGGCGAGTGCAGGGGGTAGCCACGCTGCCGACGTTCTTCGACGACGACGGCACGCTCTTCGGGTGTCATGTGGCGATACTCGTAAGGCATCTCCCCCTCCGAAGCGACTGAAGTCGCCACTACGAAAGCCACAGTAACCACCACAGTAGCCACTTCAGTGGCTTGAAAGCGACTAAAGTCGCTACTACAGTTACTACTCGGGCTGAACCGGCAAGTGGACGGTGACGGTGGTCCCTTCACCTACGGCGCTGGCCACCTCAATGCGCCCGCCGTGGTTTTCGACGTTCCTGCGGGCGACGTAAAGCCCCAGTCCACTCCCCTTTTTCCCGTTTCTCCAATCGGAGAATCCGATGCGAAAGATCTTCTCTTGCGTCTCCGGGGGAATGCCGACCCCGGTATCCTCAATGTCAATGGCAACCCACCCCTCTCCCTCCTGAGAGGAGGGTGGAGCTTCCCATCGTGTGCGCAGCGTGAGCGTGCCGCCGTCAGTCATAGCCCGTCCGGCGTTGGTCAGTAGATTGTGGAAAGCCCGTTCCAACTGGGCACGACTGCCATGTATCAGCGGGGTGTCCCCGCCCCACTCCCGCACGACAGCCACGTCAGGATAGCCGTAACTGAACTCTCGCACCAGCCGCTCCAGCAGGCGGTGGAGGTCGAGAGGCTCCCGGCGCCAGGCCTCGCTGCTGTCCAGGGCCACAGCCACGTGCCCCAGGTCTTCGGCCAACCGCTTGATGCGGGCCAGAATCTGCTGGATGACCTCAATGGAACGCTCGCACTCCGGATCCCCGGCCACTCTGTTGGACAGTGCCTGCACCCGCTGGGTGAGCACGAAATAGGTCGTGCCGCCGATGTCGTGGCCCACCTCCCGCGCCAAGAGGCGCAGCTCCTCCTCGGCCTGCTGCTTGCGGCTGTGCAGTTCCTGCCACTCGAAGCCGCGCTCGATACGCACGATCCACTGATCCAGCGGCTCCGACTTGTTGACGAAGTCCTTTGCCCCTCCGCGCATGGCCGCGACCACGTTCTCATACACGCCATAGGCGCTGAGCATGATGACGTAGGTCTGCTCCAGCAGGTGCTTCTCCTGCATCAGGCGCAGCACTTCCATCCCGTCCAGTCCTGGCATGTTGATGTCGAGCAGCATGACATCGCACGGGGACTGCTCCAGCCGGGCCAGCGCCTCCGTCCCACCCGCCGCCGATTCCACTTTCCAGCCTCGCGCTGCAAAAGTGGGGTTGCTGAGGAAAGCAACCGCCTCCTCGCGGAAGAAGGGCTCGTCGTCTACTACGAGGATCGTTTTGTGTTCCGTCACCACGTCAATTGTCCCTTCGATCCCCCCGATTCAAGGGCAACTCAAGCATGAATTGCACTGCTCCATTGTAAGCCCGCCAGGTGAGACCGCCTCCGTATTGGGTCTTCACCGTCTCCTGAGCCAGTGCCCACTCGAAGTGAAGGGGTGACAGCTCCTCAGGCGCGCCGGCCGTCGGTTCGAGGATAGAGGCAATGTTTCCACCCAAGGGAGCTTCTGGCGCGCATACCTCCGTGCGCACACGCTGACCGTCGGCGGATAAGGAGGTGTGCACCTCAACGAGGCCCCCCTGTGGATCGAGAGCCTCCATCGCCAAGTGCAGGACAGTAACCAGAACGCCGAACAGCTCATTGGGCTCGATGAACAGCGGGGGCAGGTCTTCGTAGGCCACGTGCACCTCCACCC
>CAZQDO010000479.1:0-4506 GCA_964592085.1 uncultured Anaerolineae bacterium
CTACCAGGTCTACCAGGCCCGGGCCTACGGGGCCGATGCGGTGCTGCTCATCGCGGCCATCCTGGAAGCGGAGGAACTGGCTGAGCTCCTGGCCCTGACCCGTGAGCTCAGCATGGAGGCATTGGTAGAGGTTCACTGTGAGGAGGAGTTGGATCGCGTGCTTCCCGTCGGCCCCGCCATCATCGGCGTCAACAATCGGGATTTGCACGACTTCAGCGTGGATTTGGCGACCACCCTTCGCCTGCAGCCGCACATCCCCCGTTCCATTGTCCTCGTCAGCGAAAGCGGTATCCACTGCCGGGCTGACGTGGAGCGACTGGCGGTGGCCGGCGTGGACGCTATCCTGGTAGGGGAGGCGCTGGTGACAGCGGAGGATGTGGTTGGCAAGATCAGAGAGCTAAGCCCCCCCCTCTTTCCCCCCCAACTCTGGGGGGGAGGAAAGGTGCGCCATGACCAGGGTGAAAATTTGTGGCATAACCAACCTGGAGGATGCTCTGTTCGCCGCCGAGGCTGGGGCTGATGCCTTGGGCTTCATCTTCTATGCCCAAAGCCCTCGCTACATCGCGCCAGACCGAGCGCGGGAGATCATCCTGCGCTTGCCACCTTTTGTGGCCACAGTGGGTGTCTTCGTCAACGAAGAACTGGATCGGGTGAAGGAGATCATGGCCCATTGTCACCTGGATTATGCTCAGTTGCACGGGGACGAGCCGCCGGAGCAGGTGGCCGCCCTGGCCCCACGGACCATCAAGGCGATGCGGGTGCGCTCAGCGGCGGGCGTGGAGCGCTTGAGCGATTACCGGGCGGCTGCCTACCTGCTGGACGCCTATCACCCCACGAAACTGGGAGGCACAGGAGAAACCTGGGACTGGGAGCTAGCCGCAGCAGCCAAGCGGTATGGGCCGGTCATCCTGGCCGGCGGCTTGACGCCCGACAACGTGGCCGCCGCCATCGAGCGAGTCCAGCCCTACGCCGTGGACGTCTCCAGCGGGGTCGAAGCGGCGCCGGGGATCAAGGATCACCAGAAGGTGCAGCGCTTCATCATGATGGCGGCGAAAGGAGCTTAGACTGTGTTGAACGAGAAGAAGGGAGAAACGACTGTTCCTGATGAAGGCGGCCATTTCGGTCCCTACGGGGGGAAGTTCGTACCCGATACGCTGATGTCCGCTTTGGACGAGTTGGAGGCCGCCTACCGGGAGGCGCAGGCCGATGCTGCCTTTCACGAGGAACTGGAGGGGCTGTTCAAGGACTACGCCGGCCGGCCCACACCCCTCTACCTGGCCAAGCAACTCACGGCCCATTGCGGTGGGGCCCGAATCTATCTCAAGCGGGAGGACCTGGCCCACACCGGGGCTCACAAGATCAACAACGCCCTGGGCCAGGGATTGCTGGCCCGGCGTATGGGCAAGCGCCGTCTCATCGCCGAGACAGGGGCTGGTCAGCACGGGGTGGCTACCGCTACGGTGGCGGCGCTGCTGGGCATGGAGTGCGTGATCTACATGGGCACTGAGGACATTCGCCGCCAGGCGCCCAACGTGGACCGCATGTGTTTGCTGGGGGCCGAGGTGCGCCCTGTGGATGCCGGCAGCCGCACCCTGAAGGACGCCATCAACGAGGCCATCCGCGACTGGGTGACCAACGTCCGCACCACCCACTATCTGCTGGGCTCAGTGCTGGGGCCACACCCCTATCCCCTGATGGTGCGCGACTTCCAGGCGGTCATCGGCCGGGAGGCGCGCCAGCAGATCCTAGAAGCCGAGGGACAGCTGCCCGATCTACTCATCGCCTGTGTGGGCGGGGGCTCCAACGCCATGGGCCTTTTCCACGCCTTCCGCGACGATCCGGTAGGGCTCATCGGGGTGGAGGCAGGTGGGCTGGGAATCGAGACGGGCAAACACGCCGCTCGTTTCGCCGACCCCTGCCTGGGACGTATCGGCGTGTTGCACGGCACCAAATCCTACGTGCTGCAGGACGATGACGGCCAGATCATGACCACCCACTCCATCTCCGCCGGCCTCGACTACCCCGCCGTGGGGCCGGAGCATAGCTGGCTGCGCGATCAGGGCCGGGCCAGCTACACCTACGCCACTGACCAGGAAGCGCTGGATGCCTTCCGTCTGTTGTGCCGACTGGAGGGCATCATCCCCGCTCTGGAATCGGCCCATGCCGTGGCCGAGGCGATCAAGCGCGCGCCTGAGATGGATGCGGAGCAGGTCATCATCGTCAATCTGTCGGGGCGGGGGGACAAGGACTTGGAAAATGTCAAAGATCAAATGTCAAATGCCAAATGACCAAATCCCAAATGAAAAAGGTGTGGCTCGCATCGCGGAGGCGTTCAAAAGGGTGAGGGGCGAGGGGCGGGCGGCGCTGATGCCCTACCTGACGCTGGGGTATCCCACACCGGATCTGAGCCTGGAGCTGGTGGAGGCGGCGGTAGCTGGCGGGGCTGACATGGTGGAGCTGGGCATTCCCTTCTCCGATCCCCTGGCCGACGGACCTACGATCCAGCGGGCTACCCACCTGGCGCTCCAGCAGGGTATGACGGGGGCTCGCTGTCTGGAGATGGCTGCGGAGTTGAGGGTTCGTGGTGTGCAAGTGCCGTTGCTCTTCATGGGCTACCTCAACCCCATCCTGGCCTACGGGATTGAGGCGTTCGTCCAGAACTCTGCCCAGGCAGGGATCAATGGCTTCATCATCCCTGATCTGCCCCCTGAGGAGGCGGATGAGATCGAGGCGGCCTGTCGCCACAGTGGGCTGGCACTGGTTTACCTCCTGGCCCCTACCAGCACTGAGGAGCGCGTCGCACTGGTGGCTGAACGCTCTCAGGGCTTTGTTTACCTGGTCTCTCTGGTGGGAGTCACCGGCGCCCGGGACGCTCTGCCTCCGGGCCTGGTCGAGTTCGTGGGGCGGGTGCGCCAAGCTACGGAGACGCCTCTGGCGGTTGGCTTCGGCATCTCTACCCCGGCCCAGGCGCGGCGGGTGGGTGAGCTGGCCGACGGCGTGGTGGTCGGCAGCGCCATCCTCCGCCTGGTGGAGGATAAGGCGGCGGTGAAACAGCCGGCGCGAAAAGTGGAGGCCTTTGTGCGCAATCTGCGCCGTGGATTGGAGGCAGGGTCTTTTAATTCTCCGGCAAGTGGCCAGCGAGCGCCGATTGAGCGCCGTCCTGAGCTTGTCGAAGGGTAGCCGTAAGGCGTATCGAAATCAAGCGAGCGGGTCCGCGGGTATGTCGCTTGGCTTCGATACGGCTCTCCGCTGCGCTCCGAGTCTACTCAGCCGGCGCTGTCGAGAGAATTAAAAAGCTGTGGATTGGAGGGGAGAGATGAGTAAAAAAGGGCGCATCCTGACAGGCCATCGGCCCACGGGGCGAAGACACCTGGGGCATCTGGTGGGCACTTTGCAGAACTGGGCGCGGCTGCAAGACGACTACGAATGTCTTTTCCTGATAGCCGACTTGCACGTTCTGACCACCGACCACACCCACCCTGACCGCATCCAGGGCAACATCGCCGAAATGTTGATAGACTGGCTGGCGGCTGGCCTCGACCCGGGGCGGAGCACCTTCGTCCTTCAATCGGCGATCAAGGAGCACGCCGAACTGGCGACGCTCTTCTCCATGCTGGTTACAGTGAGCCGCATGGAGCGAAATCCCACTTACAAGGAGCAGGTGAAGGAGCTGGGACTTCAGCCCTCGTTGGGCCTCCTGGCCTATCCCGCCCTGCAAGCTGCGGACATCCTGGTCTACAAAGCGGACACCGTGCCCGTAGGCGAGGATCAGATGCCCCACATCGAGATCAGCCGGGAGGTGGCTCGCCGCTTCAATGCTGTTTATGGAGAGACCTTTCCTGAACCGCAAGGGCTCCTCAGCCAGGCACCCCGGTTGCCCGGCATAGACAACCGCACCATGCACACCAGTTACGGCAACGCTATCTACCTCTCCGACGATCCCCAGACCATTGAGGAGAAAGTGATGCAAATGTACACCGACCCCACCCGCATCCACGCCACGGATCCCGGCCACGTGGAGGGCAACCCTGTCTTCGCCTACCACGACATCTTCAACGACGACAGGGACGAGGTAGAAAAGCTCAAGACTCGCTACCGGGCTGGTCGAGTGGGCGATGTCGAGGTCAAAAAGAGACTGGCCAAGGCTTTGAACCGCTACCTGTCCCCTTTGCGGGAGAAGCGCCGCGAGTTCGCCACCCGGCCCGATGACGTGTGGGATGTCCTGCGCGAGGGCACGGCCCACGCCAGGCCTCTTGCTGAGGCTACCGTGGCCGCAGTCAAAGAGAAGATGGGATTAAAGCATGGAGGAAGATTATGACCCAAACCGGTCTCTTGAGGCATCGAAGGCGAGCCGAAAGAGCCATCGTATCTACCGTAAAACGTCAAACGTAAGAATTAAAATTCAAAGGAGAAAACTCAAAATGAGCGATACCAAGATTCTTCTGAGCGAGAAAGAGATACCTACTCAGTGGTACAACATCCAGGCAGATCTCCCGAAGCCACTGT
>CAZQDO010000480.1:0-3425 GCA_964592085.1 uncultured Anaerolineae bacterium
ACCCTATCCTGTGTACGGGACCAATGGGCCTATCGGCTGGCACTCAGCGCCGCTCTGCAAACACCCTGGCGTAATAATCGGCAGAAAGGGTGCATACCGAGGTGTCCATTACTCAGACAAGCCGTTCTTTGTAATCGACACGGCATTTTACCTAGAACCCAAAGCCGAAGTTGATTTAAAGTGGGCTTACTATGAGCTTCTCACACACGATATTAATAGTATGGATAGTGGCTCAGCTATCCCAAGCACAAGCCGTGATGACTTTTACAATCTTTCAGTGAAGATCCCCCCCCTCCCCGTCCAGCGTCGCATCGCCGACATCCTCGGCGCGCTGGACGACAAGATCGAAGTCAACCGCCGCACCAACCGCACGCTGGAGGCTATGGCGCAGGCACTTTTCAAACACTGGTTCGTGGACTTCGGCCCGTTTCAGGATGGGGAGTTTGTGGAGAGTGAGTTGGGATTTATTCCGGCAGGATGGGAAGTAAGAACCTTGAAGGCTATATGTCATTTGACTATGGGCATGTCCCCAAGATCTGAGTTTTACAATGAAGATGGCGAGGGTCTCCCCTTTCATCAAGGTGTTACAGACTTCGGAGAGAGATTTCCTGCCCACCACCGCTACTGCACAGTAACAAAACGTATCGCCGAGAAGGGTGATATTCTGTTTAGCGTGCGAGCGCCGGTGGGTAGAATCAACATATCGAACCGGAAGATCGTAATTGGCCGAGGTCTATCAGCAATCAGGCATCGGCGAGGTTACAATTCGTTTCTGCTCTATCAGATCAAAAATGTCTTCAGGCAAGAAGATTCGATGGGATCAGGGACCATATTCAACTCGGTTTCCAAAGATGAGTTAGGAAACTTGGCCCTTATTACTCCACCTGAAGAAGTTGTCCGTTCATTTGAGAACCATGTCAAAAAATATGACCAGCAGATTGCTGTGAATTATGCTCAGAGTCGTTCTCTTGCGGCAACTCGCGATTACCTGCTGCCCAAACTCCTCTCCGGCGAGGTCTCCGTCCAGATGGCGGAGGAATCTGTGGTCGATGTGGTGTGAGGTTTGACCCAGGCCCATCACTGAGGACTCACCATGACCAACCAACCCACCGAATCCCAATTTGAAGAAACCACCATCGAGCGTCTCAAACGGCTGGGCTACCGCTACCAATACGGCGGTGAGATCGAGCGTCCCCTGCACACAGTAATTCTACCCGATCCCTTGCGCAACTACTTGCGCCGACGTTATCCCCATCTGCCGTCCGAGGCCATAGAATTGGCGGTCCAGACTGTCAGCACCCCTGAAGGTGTCAACCTTGAACGGCGCAATTTGAACTTCCAGCGTACCTTCCGCCAGGGGCATATTTTGCGCTACGAAGAGAACGGCGAAGAGCGCTTCGAGCACATCTACTTTGCCGACTTCGATAACCCCGAATTGAATGATTTCCTGGTCGTCAACCAATTTACCGTCCAGGGCACGGCGGTCGGGGGCACGGATACCGGTAACACGCGCCGCCCCGATCTGGTCGTCTACGTCAACGGGCTGCCCCTGGTCGTATTCGAGCTGAAAAACCCGTGGGACGAATACGTCGATGTGGCTGGAGCCTACAACCAGATCGGCCACTACACGGTAGACATCCCCCAACTCTTTAATTTCAACGCCTTCTGCGTCGTTTCTGACGGAGTCACGACCCTGCACGGCGTGCATAGCGCCGGCTTTGAATGGTTTGCCCCCTGGAAGTCAATCGACGGCCTCCAGGTGGAGCCCGACACTACGGGCAGTATGAAGACGCTGATCGAGGGGCTCTTCCCCAAAGAGCGGCTCCTGGACTACATGCGCAACTTCATCGTCCACGAAGTGGTCAACGACCGGGTCGAAAAGAAGGGAGCACGCTATCACCAATTCTTCGCCGTGCGCTTTGCCGTGGAGCAAGCGTTGCGGGCTATGGAACCTGAAGGTGACCGGCGGGTGGGCGTAGTGTGGCATACCCAGGGCGCGGGCAAGAGCCTGTCCATGGTCTTCCTGGTGGGCATCCTGCGCCGCTGGCCGGGCCTCAACCCCTCCGTCGTTATTCAGGTTGATCGCAACGATCTGGACAATCAACTCTACGACAGCTTTGTCGCCGCCCGTGAGCTGGTGGGCGAGGTCCATCAGGCCGAAAGCGTGGAAGACCTGCGGGACTTGCTGGCTACCGAGGGGGGCGAGGTAATTTGTTCGACCATTGAGAAGTTCCGCTTGCGCGAAGATGAAACGCGTCACCCGGTTCTCTCCGAGCGGCGTAACATCTTGGTGGTCGCCGATGAGGCGCACCGCACCCAGTATGGCCTGCTGGACGGCTTTGCCAGCCATCTGCGGCAGGGGCTGCCCAATGCCTCTTTCATTGGCTTCACCGCCACCCCCGTCGACAAGGAGGATGCCAACACCATCCAGATATTCGGCGATTACATCCACGTCTACGATATGTATCAGGCCAGGGAAGACAAGGCGGTGGTGGGCATTTTCTACGAGGCGCGCCACATTCCGCTCAGGCTGGCCGATCAGCAGATTGACGCCCGCCTGGAGGAAATCACCGAGGCTCAAGAGCAAGAGATCGAAGCCACCCAACTGGAACAGGCCAAGGCCAAGTGGGCGGCGGTGGAAAAGGCGGCTGGCACCAGGGAACGAGTGGCGCTGCTGGCCCAGGACTTATTGGATCACTTCACGCAGCGGCAAGAGAGCCTGAAGGGCAAGGCCATGGCGGTGTGTATGAGCCGTCGCAACTGCGTGGCTCTATACAATGCCCTGACAGCACTACCAGGCTGCCCGGAAGTCAAGATCGTCATGACCGGTAACCTAGCCCAGGACCCCAAGGAATGGAGCGAGGCGGGGCACATCACCACCAAGGCGCAGCGGGAAGCAATCAAAGGCCGTTTCGTTGACCCCGACGATCCGCTCCAACTTGTCATCGTGCGCGATATGTGGCTGACCGGCTTCGATGCGCCGTGTGCCAACACCCTGTACGTCGACAAGCCCATGAGAGGCCACAACCTGATGCAGGCCATAGCCCGCGTCAACCGCGTTTTCCGCGACAAGCCGGGCGGCCTGATCGTGGACTACATCGGCATCAGCGACCAACTCAAAGAGGCCACCCGCAAGTACACCTCGGGCGGCGGGCGCGGGGAGTTGACCGAGGATCTGACCGAGCAGGCGCTCTCCTATTTCTTCATCCAGTTGCAGGCTACCCGCACCAACCTGCCCCCCGACCAGCCCTACGAGCGCTGGCGCGACCTGTCCAACATCGAGCTGGAAGACCTGTGCAGTCTGTGCTACGGCACGCTGGCGGCTGATGAGGTACTCAAAGAGGACTTCCTGAACGACGAGCGCCGCCTGTCGAAGTCGTTCAGCCTGGTCAGCCACCTGGACGAGGTGCGTCCGCACCTGGACG
>CAZQDO010000480.1:3446-4500 GCA_964592085.1 uncultured Anaerolineae bacterium
AGTCGCCTTTTACCAGATGATCCGCAAGGGTCTGCGCAAGCTGAGCCCTGAGGCGCGCAAGAGCGTTGACGATCTGGACCACGCCGTTCAGGATCTGCTAGACGAAAGCATCACCGCCCAGCCGACGGTGGACATCTTCGCCGTGGCCGGGCTGGAGAAGCCGGACATCTCCATCCTCGATGATAAATTCCTGGCCGGGTTCAAGGCGCAAGCCAACCAGGATTTGCAGGCCCGGCTGCTGGCCAGGCTGATGCAGGATGAACTGCACCAGCGTCGCCGTCAAAACCTGGCTCAGTATCGCTCCTTCAAGCAAATGCTGGACGAAACCATCACCCGCTACAACAACGGTGCCATCCAGGCAGCGGACGTGGTCCAGGTGATGATTGAGATCCGCCAGCAGCAATTGGCCAATGATCGCCGCAAGGCCGAGCTGGGGCTCGATGATGAGGAATTAGCTTTCTACGACGTGATTATGCACGGAGCGCCGCAGGGGCTCCCGACCGGTGACGAGTGGATTGCAGAGCTGGTGCGGGACGTGGTAGACGCTGTGCGTAGCAATCTGAAAGTAGACTGGACCAAAGCCCATCGCCGGGATGTTTACGCCAGCGTGCAAAGCGCGGTCAGCCGTGTACTGCGCCAGCGGCGTATCAAGGGTGAGCAGTTCGCCTTCCTGCGCAAACAACTGATGAAACAGGCTGAGGCTAGCTACGAAGACTGGCCAATGGCGGCTTGATAGCGACTGTAAGGTTCTGGCTGCCAACAGAGCGAGGTTTGGGTAGCAGCCAGATAAGTGGGCCCTTCACCGCGCGTGGTTTTAGAAAAGAGGCAGGGTAACAACTACCCTGCCTTCGTGTTAGTTGCCTACGCTTTGGGCGAGAGAGATTTCAGCGATTCCATGCGGCTCAATAGCTGAACCGGCACACACGCCCGCTCGCCGTATCCGAAGTTGTTGATCTCGCGTAGCTCCTCAAACATCCAGCGGCTCAGCTAGCCGAACACGTAGTCTGGCACGCAGCCTCTCAAGTTCGTCTTTACGACCCACCAGTGGCGGCGC
>CAZQDO010000481.1:0-4490 GCA_964592085.1 uncultured Anaerolineae bacterium
GGAGTGCCGTCAAGTGTCTGAGTGTCAATTCTGCTTCTGCGAGGGATTGCCGGATGAGACCGTGGTCTTTCTCACTGTCGGCCCACACGAGAGAGCGTATTTGCTGCGCGAAGCAGAATCGGAACTGTATACGGTTAATGGTAGCAGGTCGCGGCCGTGAAGCCATAGCGGCGTCAGGGGGTAAGCATCAGATTGTAACGTACTACTCTGATGTGTTAACGTGATATTTTGAGCGTCAAGATAGCACATTGGAAGACTTTGTAAGGGAGTGGAAACATGCAATACCAAAACATCCTCACCACCTGCATTTACTGTGGCTGTGGCTGCGGGCTCTACCTGGAGGTGCTGGACGGGGAGATCGTGGGAGTCCTCCCCGCCAAGGAGCACCCCGTTAGCCAGGGTCGGCTGTGCATCAAGGGCTGGAACGCCACGTCTTTTGTCTACCATCCCGACCGACTGAAGATGCCCTTGATTCGCAAGAATGGCAAGTTGGTCGAGGCTACCTGGGACGAGACGCTTGCGCTGGTCGCTGAGCGGCTGGGCACCATCAAGGCCGAGTCTGGCCCCAATAGCGTCGCTTTCCTCTCCTCGGCCAAGTGCACTAATGAGGAGAACTATCTCCTGCAGAAGCTCTCCCGCGCAGTGATCGGCACCAACAACGTGGATCACTGCGCCCGTCTCTGACACGCCCCTACGGTGGCCGGTCTGGTCGCCGCGTTTGGCAGTGGAGCGATGACCAACTCTATCCCGGAGTTCAGCGCAGAGACGCAGTGCTTTCTCATCACTGGTTCCAATACCTCCGAGGCCCACCCTCTGGTCGCCAGCCACATCCTTGAGGCGAAGGAGCGGGGGGCTAAGATCGTCGTCATTGACCCGCGCGAGGTGCAGATCGGCCGCCTGGCTGACCTTTACCTGCGCTTCCGACCCGGCACCGACGTGGCCTGGCTCAACGGACTGATGAACGTCATCATCAGCGAGGGGCTGCAAGATGGGGCCTTCATTGAGGAGCGGACTGAGGGCTACGAGGATCTCCGCCAGGTGGTGATGGAGTACACGCCGGAGAGGGTGGAGGAGATCTCTGGCATCCCGGCCGATGGCCTGCGGGCGGCGGCGCGGATGTATGCCCAGAATAAGCCCGCCGCCATCCTTTACGCCATGGGCATCACCCAGCACACCACCGGCACCGACAATGTGAAGTCCTGTGCCAACCTGGCTATGCTCACCGGCAACATGGGTATCCCCGGTGGCGGGGTCAACCCCCTGCGCGGACAGAACAACGTCCAGGGGGCTTGCGATCTGGGTGCGCTGGCCAACGTCTATCCGGGCTACCAGAGGGTCACCTCCCCTGAGGTGCAAGAGAAGTTCAAGAAAGCCTGGGGCAGCACTTCGGACCTGAACGTGGGCCTGACGGTGACGGAGATGATTGACGGGGCCGGCGATGGTCGCGTGCGGGCCATGTACGTCATGGGCGAGAACCCCATGGTGGCCGACCCCGACATCAATCACGCCCGCCACTGCCTGGAGCAGATCGAGTTCCTGGTGGTGCAGGACATCTTCCTGTCGGAGACGGCGCAACTGGCTCACGTGGTGTTGCCGGGCGCGTCCTACGCCGAGAAGGACGGCACCTTCACCGGTACCGACCGGCGCATCCAGCGCGTGCGCAAGGCGGTGGAGCCGATGGGCGAGAGTTGGCCCGACTGGAAAGTCATCTGTTTGTTGGCCCAGCGGATGGGGGCCAGCGGCTTCGACTTCACCTCGCCTAAGGAGGTGATGGACGAAATCGCTCAACTGACGCCCATCTACGGGGGTGTGAGCTACGAGCGTCTGGAGAAGGAGGGCTTCCTGCAGTGGCCGGTGCCGGCCGCCGATCACCCCGGCACACCTTACCTGCATAAGGGCAAGTTCAGCCGGGGGGTGGGGCATTTCCACGCCATTGAGTTCAAGGAGGCAGCGGAGCTGACGGACGAGGAGTATCCCTTCATCCTGACCACCGGCCGGCTGATGTTCCACTGGCACACCGGCACCATGACCCGACGGTCGGAGAAGCTGCACCAGGAGGTGCCGGAGGCCTATGTGGAGATGCATCCGGACGACGCCGCTCGCATTGGGCTGGACGGGGCCAAGAGGGTGCGGGTTGCCAGCCGTCGGGGGGAGATCGAGTTGGGGGTGCGAGCCACGAAGCGCATTAAGCCAGGCGTGGTCTTCATCCCCTTCCACTTTGCCGAGGCAGCCGCCAACGCCCTCACCCACGCTGCCCTTGACCCCACGGCCAAGATACCGGAGTACAAAGTCTGCGCCGTGCGGGTGGAACCCGTAAGATAGGATGTGGAAGCATTTAACCTTTACACCATCAACCCTCTCCCCTTCGGGAGGGGGTTGTTTGTAATTGCGGCCAGCTTGTGCTATAATCTGGGAGCATCTTTGAATTGAGTGTGGCCAAAATCTGTAGTAGCGACTTCAGTCGCTTGGAACGACTAAGGCCAAACCAGTTTGGTACATCGCCACTACCACAAGTCTTGGCTGCACCCCTTTGAATTTACCTTGGTTGATGGACGGTAGGGATGAGCGTCACTGGCGGCTACGAAGAAGAAGTTCGACAGAGAGCAACGAGGGGAGTGCTCTGGGCGGTCAAGAACTATGTGGAGGTCACCAAGCCTCTCTCGGTGTTTCTTCTGGTCTTCACCGCTGTCGGCGCTCTGATCGTCGCTTCTGAGGGCCAGCGTATTCCCCGGAGTTTGCTTTTCGTCGCATTGGCGGCCATCACCGCAGGCTGCGCAGGGGCCAATGTCATCACCTGCTACATTGACAGGGACATAGACGTTGTGATGGAGAGGACCAGGAGACGCCCCATCCCCTCCAAGAGGATCTATCCCCCGGAGAAGGCCCTTTACTTCGGGCTTGTTCTGGCTTTGGTTTCCCTGGCCTTATCCTGGCACATCAATTTCCTCTCTTTCATCTGTATGCTCCTGGGCCTGGCCGATAACGTCATCGTCTACAGCCTGTTGACCAAAAGACGAAGTCCCCTCAACGTCATCTGGGGAGGCTTCAGTGGCGGCTTGCCAGTGCTTTTTGGTTGGGCGGCCATCCGTGGCAGCATTGATCTCACTGCCCTCCTCATCGCGGCCATTGTCGTCCTCTGGATCCCCAACCACATCTGGAACCTGGCCATCTTCTACAGCAACGATTATCAGAAGGTCAGTGTCCCCATGCTTCCCGCCGTCTTCGACTTGAAGAAGACCCTCAGGTGTATCTTAGCCACTGTCTTACTGATGTATCTCTTCTCCATCCTCCTGTATTTCTTCGGCCCGTTCGGGCCTTTATACCTGGGTATAGCCCTGGTTTCTGGCCTTCTCATCAGTTTGGGAAATATCTACCTGGTTCTCAGGCCTTCCTCCCAGAGAGCCTGGAAAATGTTTAAGCTTTCGAGTCCCTATCTCTTCCTTCTCTTTGTGGGGATGATGTGGGATGTTTTCATGCGTTGATCCAAATCTTAGCGAAAGGGGATAGTCAAATGAAGAAAGTGAAAATCGGCGGCGTCATCAGGAACTCCAACCTGGCCAAGGTGGGAGTCATGGGCATTCCGGATCGTCCCGGCGTGGCGGGTGCGATCCTCTCCGCTCTGGGCCGCGAAGGCATCAACGTCGAATTCATCGTTCAGTGCATAGACCTTAATAGACATGACCACGTTGTGTTCTGCGTCGCCCGGGGTGATTTGGAGGCCGCCCTATCCGTACTCGAGCAGATCACGCTTCGGTTGGGGGCAAAAGAGGTGGTCCACGAGCCGGAGGTAGGGGTCGTCTCCATCTTTGGCCCCGACTTCCGAGAGCGGCCGGGTATCGCGGGAGCCATGTTCAACGCCCTGGCATCGGTAGGGATCAACATCCTGGCTATCAGCACCTCTATCTCGACGGTCTCTTGTGTGATTGATGCCAAGCGCCTCGCGGAAGCCATCAGGGTCATTGAGCAGACCTTTGATATGCCCTGATGATAGATTGGTAGGCGCGTAGATCGGTAGATTCGTACATTCGTGGATTCGTAGACCAATTTACGAATCTACGAGTTTCCGAATTTACGGATTTATCAGTTTCCCAGTTTACCAATGTACCAATGCACCCATGCAAGGAGACGAAGGGTGGACAGATTGCCATTTTTCTCTCAGCACGACTATCGCCTTGCCTTGTTCTGGATTATTCATCTCATCACCTTGAGCCTGTTTGGCCTTGAGATGCTGTACATGCTCTCTATCTGGTTGCGAGGGCGGGTGCCGGGCCTCGCGCCTGACGCATCACGGCTCAGGAAACTAGGAGTAGTCATAAGGATCGTGCTGGGGGTGATTTTCAGTCGCTATCTGTTCGTTGCGCTCAAGGCCTTGATCAGGGACGGGATACTGCATCTGCCCTTGTTTGAGAAGAGCAAACCGCGTTGGCTGGCTCACATCGCCGCTTTCGGCAGCTTCTTTGCTTTGGGCATCATTTCGACCGTCACGGGAC
>CAZQDO010000482.1:0-4475 GCA_964592085.1 uncultured Anaerolineae bacterium
GCACAACCCCATAGCGTCCATAGGCGTCTAGGATGTCGGTCAGTGGCTTGATGTAGGGACGCTCGCCTGCGTTGACGTGGTTTTCCACTGGCACGGCCAGAGGATAGGCCCGCCAGAAATCCTGCTCCAGGCAGGAAAACATCACGACACCCTTGCCTTGCCAATCGTATTCGTGGTCGAAGTACCGCTCTACGGCAGTAACATCTTTTCGCAATGCTTGACCTGTCACCTCTTTCAACAGGCCCCTCAGTACCAGCTTGTATTCATCGGTGGTGTGCTTTGTCGGGTCTACGTTTAGATACAGGCTGAGTACCGGCGATTCCTCGCTGTGAAAACCCACCAGCTCTTGCAAATCATTTTCGTCGAACATGCTCCAGTCTCCTTTTTCTTAGTTTTCAACTTCTAGCTATCAGTAGAATTCACAGACCTTCGGGCATTTCACCCAGCGCCACTGCAATCGTCATTTCCTGATCACTGCGCCAGATGGTCAGCGTCACCGTCTGCCCGACCTCGGTTTGCTCCTGCAGGTAGGCGTCCAGGTCATCCCAGTTGCGCAGCGGCACACCATCAATGGCCGTCAGGACGTCGCCACCGACCAGCAGCCGACGCCGCCCGTAGATCACTTCCTCGGTGGCGCCACGCAGACCGGCCCGCACAGCCGGACTGTTGCGATAGAGCTGGGCGATGAGCAGCCCCTGGTCCACAGACAGGTCCAGCGCCTGGGCCAACTCTGGATAGAGCTCATACCCAAGCCCTTCAATGCCCAGCCAGGGATGGGGAAAGTGTCCGTTCTGGATGAGCTCCGGCACGATCTGCTTGAGCTTGTTGACCGGGATTGCCAGGCCTATTCCGGCCGAGGTGCCGCTGGGCGAGTAAATGGCCGTGTTGACGCCGATCAGTCGGCCGTTGCTGTCGAGCAGTGGCCCGCCAGAGTTGCCTCGATTGATGGCGGCATCGGTCTGGATCACGCCGCGCAATACCTGATCGTCGTCGGTCTTCAGAGTGCGGTTAATGGCACTGACCACGCCCACTGTCAGCGTGCGCTCGAATTGGCCGAAGGGGTTGCCGATAGCGATGGCCCGTTGGCCTACCTGTAGGGCGTCCGAGTCACCCAGGGGGATAGGCTCGGCGCCTTCCGGTATGCCACCCTGGCCCTCGTCCACCTGCAGCACGGCCAGGTCGTTCTGGGGATCAACACCCACGATTCTGGCAGGCAGTTCCTTGTCCCCGCCGAAGCTGACCACGATTTCGTCGGTGCCTTCCACCACGTGGTAGTTGGTGATGATATGGCCGCCGTGATCGTAGACGAAGCCGGAGCCGCTGCCCTCCTCCGGAATGAGGCCGAAGAAGAAGCTCTGGCGTAATACCTGGGTGGTGATGTTGACTACGGCGGGGCTGGCCTGCTGGTAGACGGCGATCACTCGTTGCTCTTCGACGTCAACCATCATATCTGGTGGCAGGGGCGTCGGCGTGACCACGATCACGATGGGGGTAGGGGTAGGAGGTAGGGTGGGGGTGGGTTCCTGTTGCCTGACGTTCGGGAGCGAAATCAGGTTGCAACCTAGCAGAGCCATCACCAGCAGGATGATCAAGATAGACAGATATAGCTTTTTCTGCATCATCTCTCCTGCTGATCCTGTCGCAAGTCGGACAGCTCGTGGAAGAGTTCCTTTTCTCGTTTACTGAGCTTTTGTGGTATTTGTACCCTCAGTTTGGCATAGAGGTCGCCGCGTTTTTTGGGATTGTGCAAGTTGGGCATGCCCTTCCTGCGCAGGCGGAAAGTTCGGCCGCCCTGAGTCTCAGGAGGGATCTTGAGCATCACACCACCGCTCAGGGTGGGCACGCTGACCTCTCCGCCCAGCACGGCGGTGTAGAGGCTGACGGGGATCTCGCAGTTGAGATCATCCCCTTCACGCTCGAAGATGGAATGAGGGAGAACCGTGACTTCCAGATAAAGGTCCCCACTGGTCCCTCCGGCCATGCCGGGGCTGCCCTCGCCAGCCACCCGTACTTTGGAGCCTGTCCCGACCCCCGGTGGGATCTTCACCTCCAGACGGCGGCTATCCTTCTGGATCATCCGGGTAGTGCCTTGAAATGCTTCCTCCAGCGTGATCTCCACCGGCTGAGTGTAGTCCTGGCCCCGGCGGGGGCGTGCTTGGGGAGCTCCCATGCCACCGAAAATGCTCTGGAAGAAATCGGAGAAGTCTCTGCCGCCGAAGAGGTCCCCTAAATCACCCAGGTCTCTGTACTCCACCCGGACGCCTCCAGGCTGGGCCGCGCTGGACCACTGGCTCCAGTCGAAACTACTGGGATCTCTGCCCGTGTGCTGCCACTGTTGCCAACTGCTTCCCAACTGGTCGTACTTGCGGCGCTTCTCCGGATCGGACAACACCTCGTAGGCTTCGTTGATGTCTTTGAAGCGTTCTTCGGCCGCTTTATCGCCGGGGTTCACGTCGGGGTGATGTTGGCGGGCCAACTTGCGGTAAGCTTTCTTTATCTCTTTCTCCTCAGCGTTCCTGTCCACGCCCAGGATTTTGTAGTAGTCTTTGTACTCCATTTATTGTTTGTGCTCCAATCGAGATCGTCCTACGGCACTAACCTGATCTGGTCCAACGGCCAATAAACCAGCCACACGTGCCCTTTGATCGAATCCACTGGCACTGGCCCGATAGACCGGGAGTCCCGCGAGTTGCTGCGATTGTCGCCCAGGATGAAAACGTGATCCGGCGGCACCAGCGTCGGCGGGTAGCTCGGCCCACCGAAGTGAGTCACCCACGGCTCTTCGATTTGCTCCCCGTTGATGAACGTGTGTCCGTCGCGCACCTCAACTGTCTCGCCAGGCAGAGCCACTACCCGCTTGATCAGCGACACCTCGTTCTCGGGCTGATCAGCGACGACTACATCCCCGCGGTGCGGGAGATGGACAAGATAGGAGACCTTCTCTGTCATCACCCGATAGCCGCGATACAGATTGGGCTCCATGCTCGGGCCATATTCTACCAACGCAGCCTCGGCGACGAAAACGTTGATGAACAACGCCACCAGGAGAGCTGGCATGACGGTGATAACCAACTCCCATATCACATTGATCACAAACTGTGCCTTGGATGCAGACTTTTCTTGCTGCTCTTCAGTAGGCTCTTCCATAAAATCTCCCTCACTCGTTGGCTTATTGTCTTCTCCTAGCTTACTGTGCCGTACTGGGAAGCGGTTCGTGTTCTGAAGTTGGGTCACTTTATCTCGTGGTCAGGTCTTTCCCTATCGCCTCTACGTTGGACACTCCCATTGAGAGATGGTACTGCACAATTTTCCATTCCCCATCTTCCTTATGAAAGATGGTAGTCTTACGAAATGTCAGTTCTTGACCATTCGGCAGTCGGATGGTCGGGCGGTCCGCGACCCAACCCACTGTGCCTTCAACGAAAGCATTCAGTTCACCCGCTTTGATTTGTATTCCGCCCATCTCCTGCAATTGTGTTTTGAACATTTGGGCAATCGTGTCATGCCCCTCCCACCACTCGTTCGGGTCAGTGCCGATTGCAAGGACACCACTTTGACAGGAGAATAGACGTTCAATGGCACTCACATCTCCCGATGTCATGCTCTCGTAAAAGTGAAGCACGGCATTTTTCAGTTCAACTGACGGGTTCATGTTGGATTCTCCTTTCCTGGAATTGTAAAGCGACTGCTGGTTTACAAAGGGCATGGCGAGGATCATTCACAGTGCCCTCCTGAGTCTTCTCCCAGCTTACGGCGTAGTCTCGGTGACTACGGTACTGGGCACGAGGCTCTCACCAGGCGTCAGATTCAGGAAGGGAACGAAGCTGTCGGGGGACATGATGCCCCAGGTGACCTTGCCCTCCGGGTCGCTCAAGGATTCCACAAATCGCAGTTGGATGATGGCCGGGTACTTGGCCAGGGCTTCGCCCTTGATCTGGATGGCCTCTGCCTCTGCCTCCGCCAGCAGTTTCACTTTTTCCGCATCACCCTTGGCCCGCTCAATGGTGGACTGGGCCTCGCCTTTGGCCAGCTCAACTTGAGCCTGCGCTCGATAGGTTGCCTGCTCAGCCCGGTGCTGCTCCGTGGTGATGGTCTCGGCCTCTATCTGTTTCTGCTCCACGGCCTGCTTGTAATCTTCGGTGAACTCGATCTTTCGCAGGCCAAAGCTGTCGAGGACGATTCCCTTTTCGGTAAAAAGGGGCGCGAGTTGCTCTTCAAATTGCTCCTGGACTGCCAGGATATTCCCGGTGTAAAGGTCGAGGGCCGCGTACTCCTTGGGGATGTTACGGGCCAGGATGCGGCTGTGGAACTTGACCACTTTCTCGACCACGTCCCGCTCGTCGCCGATGTTGTTGGCGATCCAACTCACTTTCTGGGGATCAATGCGGAAGCGGATGGAGTACTTCAGGATGATCTGCTGTCCATCGGCGGTAGTGGTATCGGTGGGGTAGTCCACGTAGTCCGCCTGGGACTCT
>CAZQDO010000483.1:0-2295 GCA_964592085.1 uncultured Anaerolineae bacterium
CTTCATGGTAGACGTGAGCAGGATATCCTTCTCGTTGGGCAGCGTGAAGTACTGGTCCACGTCCACACCGACGCCCCACTTGCCGCGTTCTTTGGCTGCGGTGATTCCACCGTTTCCGGTCTTCCCGCCGATGCCGTAGATAACATCCACTCCCTCATCGATCAGCGACTCGCCTTGGATCTTACCGTCATCGGGGGCCTCGAAGTCGCCCACGTAGACACCTTTCCACTGGACGTTGGCATCGTGTTGCTCGTTGTAGTACCTGATGCCAGCGTCGTGGCCCGCAACGAAGATCTCCACGGTCGGAATCTGCATGCCGGCTACGTAGCCAAGCTGTGGGTCCTCCGGATCCTGGGTGTCAGCCCAGTATGCCCCGAGGTACCCGCTCAGGAAGGCTGCTTGATCCGTAGCAAAGACAATGCCCTGCACGTTGGGGATGCCGGGAGCGTAGGCGAAGTCCACGATGGCGAACTTGATGTCGGGATACTGCTCGGCCATCTTGGCCGTGGCGTCCCCCAGCAAGAACCCTACCGTGATGATCAGGTCATAGTCCTGCTCGGCGAACTCGGTGATATTCTTCTCGTAGTCCGCCTGGGCCTGGCTCTCGATGAACTGGCCGCAGATCCCTAGATCCTGCTCAGCCATTTCCACGCCCAGCCAGGTGTTCTCGTTGAAGCTGGCGTCGTCAATACCACCGATGTCCGATACCATTCCCACCTTCAGAGCGCACTCCTCGGGAGGCGCAGCCGGCTCTGACGGGGCAGCAGGGCCACAGGCCGCCACTACCATGGACAGAGCCATCAACACAGCTAGACTAAGCAACAACCACTTTCTCATCTTTTCCTCCCATCCCATTCGGTTCTGTGGCCGGTAGATTTGCAGCACGATTCACGTTCCCTAAATCGATATATCACCCCCCTCCTGTTCCCTATCCGGCACCTCTCGGCGCGCGGGAAGTCATCCAGCATTCCCACCACACTCCTTGACAGGCTGAGCGCCTGCTGCTGCGCAGGCAGATTCTACCCCATGCCACCGGTGATGGCAAGCTCTCCTATCACGGGTTGGCCACGCGCTGTGGTTCCCCGAGATGGGGCTTCATCAGCTCCCAGACCTCCTCGGCCGTCCAGGTCCGCGTGCCATCGAGGAGCACAGCTCTGGGGTGTTCGAGCAGCCACTGATCGTGCAACGCCTCGAGTTGGAGCAGATACTCCAGGCTCACACCGCTCTCTTCACTCCTGCCGCGAGCCTTCATGCGCTCCACACATACCTCGGCCGGTGTACGGTAATACAGAATACAATCCGGTTCCACACAATAGTTGTTGGCCAGGAAATCCCAGAGCCCGCAATACACCTGCCACTCTGCGTCGGTCATGGCCCCAAGACGATAGCTGTTGGTGGCGAACACATTGCGATCGGTGAAGATGGAACGTTCCAGGACTACGCGGCTGTGATCGGTCAGAGCCAGCACTTCCTGCCAGGTCTTCGCGCGCGTGATGAAGGCGGTAATTTGGAACGTGAACGCCCAGCGTTTCATGTCCTTGTAGAAAGCGTCAAGCAGATTCGCAGCAAACCCTTCTTGCCAGGCCTCCACGGGCTCCTCGATAAAATCAAAGAGCCCCGACGCCTTGAGGATTCTGCCCATGGTGCTCTTTCCGGCACCGATGTTCCCTTCCAACAGTATCATCTTCCGATCCTCCATCGCGATCGCTTTCTCCTCCCTCAACGCATCTGCTCTGGTCTTTGACCGACCATCTTCATCATCGATCTCCACCTTGTATGCTCTCGCCATGAAAAACGACGGGCCCTACGGAAACCAGCCTGGCATCTTCGGAAGAGAAGGCCACAGTGGTGACGTTCTTGGTGGGTCCGTCGACCCTAGGGCCAGACACCCTCCGTCGGGAGAGAAGGGAAAGGCGTGGATGCTCCAGTTTCGTGCTTGTGGCGAGCGCCGTGATCTCCACGGGGGCACTGAACGAAACCTCACTGGCTCGCCCGTTCCCGTGGAGGCAGAGGATTTGCTATGGAGGTTGAAAAGCACACAGGTGACCTGACCGCTGTGAGCGGGTATCCTGGTCAGTTCCATCCTCGACAACTCCTGCCATACGCCCGCGTGTCGCCCAGAAGTGCTTCCGGAGTCAGGATCCAGGGTAGCGCAATTGTATCACACCTGCGCAGCGACCGCCAGTTTTGGCGGCCCGGCAGCCAGAGCCCCACGCGCTCGAACGCACTTGATGGCGGGCCCTTCGGCGCAAGCCAGCGTGCGTCTCGTCAGGATCTACCCCCGCCACCCCGGGC
>CAZQDO010000483.1:2305-4470 GCA_964592085.1 uncultured Anaerolineae bacterium
ACGCCATGGTCTGCAATCCGGATGCTACGCCGACGGTCGCTCACAGTTGCACCCGCGGAGCACTCGCGCTAGAATCGTGGGGTGCGTCACCCCGAAACGGGGGACGCCCGCCCCAACTGAGCTCGGCGGCCATCCTCGAGTTGTAGGTGAGCCTTCCACCTGGGCGGAGCGCGACGACCAGGAGATCGTGCTGCACCGGAGGAAGAGTCTGTGACCAGGCACCCATCGCCAGCAGGGAGCAGCGGGTGTAGCCGCGCCCCCACCCAGAAGGCACGGCGCAGAGCATCCTCCTCCACAACCGATCATGCGGTACTGAACACGGTGGCCCAGCAGGCAGTATCACCCTCTGAGGAGCAGCGTTGGGCCGCCCACGCGGCCGACGTCACGGCGAGGCAGCAATCCTGGCGTCGCGACTGGTCCCAGCAACGAGGAGATAGAACGCGTCCACGCCTTGTTCCAGCAGGCCGTGATCTCCACGGAGCCTTATCGGGCGCTCCACTAGCCAGGCCAAGAGGTGCATTTCTAACGAACCGCTGACGGCCCACGCGCACCTGATCTGATTCGGCGTCCGGCTCGAAGGCGACACCGCGCGTCAGAGTCGACTCCATTTGCTGCTCCACGCGCACCGTGTGAACCTGCAGCACCGGAGGAAGGCACTGCCGGGAGGCGCCAGATGAAGCGAGCCGAGTTCCTGAAAAGAGTCGTCAAGATGTGCGGTCCCGTGGAAGTGGAAGCGGTCCACCGCCTGGCAGAGCTTCCACCGGTGCGACGCCGCAGCGCAGCCCAAGAGCTGGGGGCGGAAGCCTCGGACCGCGGCCTTTCGGATTTTCTGATGTCCCTCATCGAGGAAGACCTCGTCGATGACCTGGCAGCCATCCTGCCGGGAGGTACCGGCCGTCAAAGCGCCGAGGACCTGCTAACGCTCCTGTGGACTCGCCTACTATCGATGATCGGACCTGAGGCCAAAGACGTACTCTATGCCCACAACCAGTTGCGGTTGATGGTGGAGAAGAGGTCCCGGCATGCAACGACTCCCGACGGATCGAGGGTCGACGAAGCGTACCAGAGCGCCCTGGAAAACGCGCGAGCGGTGCTGGCGGCGACAACGGATGCAGAAGAGCGCGCCGAGGATGCCAGGCAAACCCCGGAGGGGGACCCAGACCAGTAAGACAGGAGAGACGTGCACATGAGACTGGAGCAAGTATCACGGTACATGGAAGAGGCCGGCATCCCCGGACGCGATGCCTACGACCTGCCCAGCAGCGACCAGCTCTTCCCTGACGGTGGGTCTTACCGTATCGAAATCTCGGGAGTCGAAGGCCCGCGAGTGCTGGAAGCCCTCATCGACGAGAGACGGCGCCGGGACGTCCCCGTGCACCGGCTCATCTCCCTCGTCCAGGGAGGTATTCTGTTCGACGACGGCGAGCTGCGGGACTTTGCGCAGATGGCTGCCGAGGAGAAGCTAGAGGTGATAGCCGTGCCCGGTCCCCGCAACGGATGGGATATAGGAAGGCAGTACGCCTCGTCGGAAGGGATGCGAGCGGGCATGCACCACCGGGGCTCGGACGAGCTGCGCAAGGTGATTGCGGACATGATGCGCATGTACGACGCGGGCCTCAGAGGGTTCATGCTCGTGGACGAGGGGCTGCTGTGGCTGATCACCAGGATGCAGCAACAGGGCAACTTCCCTTCGGACGTGGCTATCAAGATCTCGGTCTGGACCTCGCATAGCTCGGCCGCCGGTGGCCGGCTGCTGGAGGAGCTGGGCGCCAGCTCTTTCAACCCGCCGGGCGACCTGACCCTGCCGCAACTGGCCTCCATCCGGCGGGCGGTCACCATACCCCTGGATTTCTACATCTACACCTCCATCTCCTTCGGCGGATTCAACAGGTTCTACGACGCACCGGAGGTAGCCCGCGTTTGCTCGCCCTGCTACTTCAAGTTCGAGCCGGGCCCGGCTTTGTCGGCCGGGGGTGGGCAGAGCCTCTACCAACCCTGGGTCAGCGACGAGGAGCACGTCCACCTGGTGCAGAAGAAGGTCAAGTGGGCCGCCGTGGTCAGAGACCTCATCGCCGAGAATGAGCCGGAGGTCAAGATCTCTCCACACGGTGCCGCCGACCTTCACGTCCCTCAGGTCTAGGAGCGCTCTGGGTGCGGGGCTGAAC
>CAZQDO010000484.1:0-4433 GCA_964592085.1 uncultured Anaerolineae bacterium
ACTGGGGTCCCTGCACCGGGCAGGTCAACGACACCATCAGCCAGGCCCTCAACCGTGCCTACCTGGGTGAGCAAAGCGTCAAAGACGCCCTGGAGCAGGCCAAGCAGGAAGCTGACGACATCCTGGCCACCTGCGGCCAGTAGTTCGTAGCTCAAACCGTTCAGGGGCGATCCTCCGTGGTCGCCCCTGAACAAACCTTGTTATGACGAGGATATCTTCCGGGGTCTTTGGAAACTGGCGTGAATAGCAAGACGGAGTTCCCAACTTGTTGGGCTTATCCGCGCCGTACCCTCAACAAGTTGGGGACTCCGATTACGATAGCTGAGGAGGTGATCTATGGCAGCCATAACACAGAAGCGACGCAGCACGTGGCGTGACCCACGTAAGCGGCGTGAGGCCCTGACCGCGTATGCCTTCATTTCACCTTATTTGATCATCACTCTGATATTCACCGTCGGTGTGATTGCCTTCGCCGTGTACATCAGCTTCACTCACTACAATTTGTTCTCCTCGCCAGAATGGGTGGGTCTGAAGAACTATGTGGAGGCCATTGAAAAAGAAGACTTTCGACGTAGCTTGGTGAACGTCAGTTGGTACGTGCTGATCGTGGTGCCCACCCAGACGGCACTGGCGATCCTGTTAGCAGTGCTGTTGAACACTCCCATACGAGGCCAGCGGTTCTTCCGCACGGTCTTCTACGGCCCCAGTGTCACGTCGCCAGTGGTCATCTCCATGATCTTCTGGTGGCTGTACCTTAAAACCGGCTTCTTGAATCTGTTTCTGACCGAAGCCCTGGAGCTGATCGGCGTGTCGTTCAAGACCATCAATTGGCTCAACGATCCCCGTGGTTTGTTCCAGTTGATCGCCCAGATGTTTGGCGGAAACATCGCCTCGCAGTACTGGTACCTGCGCGGGCCGAGCGTCACCTGGATGGCCATTATGTTCCAGAACATCTTCACTACCGCGCCGACGTTCATGGTCATGTTTCTGGCCGCGCTGCAAGACATCCCCCCCGCGCTCTACGAGGCGGCCTCCATTGACGGTGCGAACAAGCGGCAGCAGTTCTGGAAGATCACGCTGCCCATGCTGCGGCCGATCATCCTGTTGGTGGTGGTGATGGGCACCATCGGCACTTTTCAGATCTTCGACCAGGTCAAAATCCTGACCGGTGGCGGGCCGCTCAAGACCACCCTGGCTCCAGTGTTCCTGATCTACCGCGACGCGCTGGGCACTTCAGGGCCGCCACGGATGGGTTTCGCGGCATCAATGGCCTTCCTCCTGGCAGCCATCATCTTCGTTTTCACGTTTATCCAGCGCCGATTGATCGAGCGAGGAACCGAGCAATACTAGGAGGGTTACGATGACGACAACCGCTGCTCAGACTGCCGTGCCGAGGCGCGCACGCAAGAGAACCATTAGCCTGGCAATCCACTACGTAGTGCTGTGCGTCGTCGGGCTGATATTATTCACGCCCTTCATCCTGGCCTTCCTGGGCTCCTTCAAGTCCAACGCCGAGATCGTCGCCTGGCCCCCCACGCTCCTGCCCGAGAAGTGGCGCTTTGAGAACTGGGTGGATCTGTTCACGACGGACATGGGGGGCCTGCCTCGAGAGAGCGGCATGATCGCCTTCGGGGGGACGATGGGGCTGGTGGCCTTTCTCCTGGCCCTGGTGGGAGGGCGTGTGGCGTCTGTCCTGGGGGAAGAAAAGCGCACCCTGACCGCCCTGCTGCTGGCGGCAGTGGCGGCCACGCTGGTCGCCTGGGGACTGATCACGGCAGTGGGGAGTGAGGAGCCTTTGATCAGAAAGCTCCTGATGGCTGCCGGTGGCCTGTTACCTCTCTCCCTGGTTGGGTTCGGCATTGCCGTCGTGTCCAAACAGCGTCGGATACCTGGGGTCGGTCAATTCGCCAGCCTGTCCACCGCCCTGACCGTCGGCGTAGCGGTCACGCTCATCTTCTATGCCCTGGTCAAAGCAGCGGGTGGGGCCACCTTCGTCCGCTGGGTGCTGAACACGGCCATCCTCGCGCTAGGCACAGCCATATTTCAGGCCATCTTCTGCTCCATGGCGGCCTACGCCTTCGCCCGGCTGAAGTTCCCCGGCCGGGATGCCATCTTCTCCTTCATGCTGGCCTCCATGATGATTCCGGGCGCGGTGACGTTGGTGCCATCCTACGTGCTGATGGCCAAAATCAAGCTGGTGAACAGCCCCTGGGCGCTGGTTCTGCCCGGCATCGTGAGCGCCTTCGGCATCTTCCTGCTCACCCAGTTCTTCAAATCCATCCCCATTGAGCTGGAGGAGGCGGCTCTGATTGACGGCGCTTCCAGATTCCAGATCTACTACCAGGTGGTGCTGCCCCTGGCCCGGCCAGCGCTGCTGACGTTGTTCATCCTCCAGTTCCAGGGGATGTGGAACGCCTTCCTGGGCCCCCTGCTCTATCTCAACACGCCCGACATGTACCCCCTCAACATCGCCCTCATGATGTTCCAACAGCAGTATCGCTACGCCTGGAATGTCACCCTGGTGGGAGCCATGGTCAACGCCGCCCCCATCCTGGTGTTGTTCTTCGTCTTCAGCAAATACTACATCGAGGGTGTATCCTACGCCGGGCTGAAAGGCTAACCGGTCTATGCGCGTAAGGGTCTCCTTCCTGTTACTTGCCTTTTTCCTATCAGCCTGTAACCGGGCGGAGACGCCCACCCCATTCCCTTCGCCCACTCCCGTTCCCACGGAGGAAGCCATGCCCCCTTCTACAGAAACACCCGACACATGGGCCGATGTGCCCTACACCTCCCTTGGCCCACGGTACCGGCGGCATCCGGCACCTGCTGTCACTCAGCCGGAGATCGGGCCAGGCCTCCAGTTTCGCCTGACCAGCGGGTCCTACACCCTGACCTTCGCCGATTACACTCTCAGGATCCATTCGGACACCGAATCCCAGGCCGGTCTCGACCTGTCGCCATTGGGTTGGAGCAAACTGGCGCTGCTGCCTCACGTCGAGCAGGTGACGAGCGACGGAGCCGGAGGCGTCCAACTGACCGGCGACGCCGGCTGGGCCGCGTTCCGCCTGCGCCTGCGTGCCCCCGGACCGCCGGGTCTCTTCCACTACCGCTTGGACCTGATCCGACACGAGGACCCGCCCTCCGGCCAGGTCGAGCCGGAATGGCGCTTCGTGGACCCGACGACGGGCGAGGAAGTCAGCGGGCGACTGACCCTCTACGCCGATCCTGCGCCGCTGGCTGCTCCGATCCTCTACGGTTACAGCCAGCACCTGGACGGCACCCTGCTCTACTGGCTGGACCTGAGCGAGCTGAACCCCTTCATGCAGGCAGCGCACTACACTCCCTCCGCCACCCCAGGTCGTCGGGGTCACACGCTGGGGCACAATCTGAGCGTCACCGACCTGCGCGCTCTGCCGGTGGGGCAGGCGGTGGCGATCTACGACAGCTACGTCTATCTGGCCCCTGGCGAGCCTGACGACGAGGCGGCCATGTTCCGTCGCTATCTGGATCAGGTCAGCGCCATCTACGACCTGATCGCCGTGCCAGAGGATCCGCTGCCCGACTGGGCCGACCTGGGACGCCGCACCCTGGCCGATCTGGAGGACCCCGACACCTGGACCGAGTTCGACGGCCAGCGCTACTGGCGCGCTTACGTCGGCGACACCCGCCTGTCGTCGGTCGAGCTGATCAGCCAGTTGGACGTGGGACTGGCAGCGGCGCGCTACGCCGCCCGTTACGGGGAGGGCGCGGAACTGGCGGCGGAGATCAGCCGTGGCCTCCCCAACTTCTACAACCCCCGTTTCGAGATGGTACAGAACGACGGCCCTCTTTCCGTGGCCGGGGATCAGGGACGGGGTGACACCTGGTACGAGCTGGGGCACGCCCTCAAGCTGGCCGAGTGGGGGCTGATGGGCGACGAGACCGCCCGGCAACTGGCCCTGGACAGCGCCGACGCCTGGATGGGCTACGCCCACGCCGTGGACTACGAGTTCCACCTGTTCTACAACTTCCCCGACCCGACCACGCCGGACAGGGCCTGGAGGGGCACCGGCCGCGAACCCGACTGTGCCGGTGGCTACGCCTACTACATGCTGCTGCTCCATGAACTGACCGACGAAGCCCGCTACCTGGAGGAAGCGAAAGCGGCCATCGAGCACCTGCACGGCCACGGCTTCGGCCTGGCCTACGAGACCCACATCACCGCCCAGGCTGCGGCGGCAGCGGCACGGCTGTGGCAGTTCACCGGCGACGCGACGTACCTGGACCTGAGCTACGGCCCGGTCGCCAACCTGGTACGCCTGAGCTGGCTGTACGAGGTGGACTACGGCCCGGCGGCTGGCGCTCGCACCTTCTTCGGGCTGATGCCCACCCAGCAGGCGGCGGTAATCACCCCCAAGGAACAATACGAGGCCTGGATCTACCTGACCGAGTAC
>CAZQDO010000485.1:0-4405 GCA_964592085.1 uncultured Anaerolineae bacterium
GCCCGTACAAACCCAGGGCGAAGGTGATAAAGGCAATGATCAACAGTAAAAAGGGCAACCATAATAGACGACGAACAAGGTAAACAATCATTCCTCATACAAAAGCGGCCACAGGCACCAATTCCATACGCTTCGGCGATTTCTTTTTCGTAGCAACCTCCTCGACCCAATGCAACAGAGTTGAATGGTAGTATCGGCAGCCACACTTGTTGCACACGCCAATAGGTACATTCTCCAGAATGACGAAACCATCTCGGTGTTTGAAGACTTCTTGTTCTACCACCCGCTCCTGCACGATGCCATCGCAGTATTCACATTTGTAGCCGTACATCCTACCACTCCTCTGGTTCAGTAACCTCATAGACGGTGATGATGAGATAAATGCCTGTCTCGGTAAAACGGCCCACTACTCCCACTTCTGTTTTTTGGTCTTCAGTCAGTCCGATAGTGGTGTATCTCGGCCCACGCGGATCATCTGTTTCTGTCTTTGTGATTTCGCCACTCAAGATGGCATGTTCGACGTCAAAGATGCTCAGCTCATCCTCTGCCATCTCGTTAATGGCGTGGCGGGTCAGGTCATAGTCACCGCTAAGAACCGCGACCTGTATTCTTTCGAGAAGTCGCCGTGACATTCTGTCTCCTTCTCGAGCGATGTGGGCAATTGCTATTTGTTAATCGAAACGTATTTCAACTTGGGGATGATGACTGGCGGGTAGGTCATCCCCTCGACGTAGGGCTTGGTCAACCAGTAATCGGCATCGTGGGTCAGGGGCACAATGGGGGCATCCTCCAGGACTATCTCCTCGACCTGTTGGTAAAGGGCCATGCGCTTCTCAAAATCCTGCTCTCCCCGAGCTTCCTCCAGCAGTCTGTCCACTTCGGGGTTGGCGTACTCCATATCATTGTTGCGGCTCTCACTGTGAAACAGGATGTCCAGAAAATCCTGGGGGTCGGGATAGTCGGCTATCCAGCCCGCGGTCAGGCCGAACATCTGGTAACGGTGAGCCCTCACATCCCAGAGATAGGTCGCCCATTCGGTCTGCTGGATGGCAATGTCCACACCCAGGTTTTGTTTGTACATCTCCACGATGGCCGATACCTGCCTGGCTGCTGCCCCACCTGCGCCGGAGACGTTGAGGGTTATCTCCGGCAGATTGCTGGCGTCGCCATATTTGGATTCAGCGATGAGTTGGCGGGCTTTCTCCGGATCGTAAGGATAGCCTTGCAGAGCCTCATTGTAACCAGGCATGCCAGGGGGAAGGACGCCCTCCGCTTTGAGTTGCATTTTCTTCCACACCACTTCCACGTACTTGTCTTTGTCAATGGCATAGTTAAAAGCCTGACGCACTTTCTGGTCATCGAAAGGAGGCTTTTCGACGTTGAACCCAATGTAGTAGATGCTGAGCATGGGCATGGTGATGGAGAGCTCTTCGTTCAGTGGGTTAGAGGGATCCAGAACTCGCTCAACGTCGGCCAGGCCCACGGGCACGGCATCCAATTCGTCGGTCTCGTACATGGTCATCGCCGAGCCCCCTGCCAGCACGAAGTTCACCCGTTCCAGGGCTGGCTTGAGGGTGCCGTAGTACGCCTCGTCCCGCTCCAGCACGATCCTGAGACCCAGCTCGTACTCGGCCAGGCGGAAGGGGCCGGTCCCGTTGGGCTGGTCGGTCCAGGGCTGGGCCCGGCCTTCCACGTTCTCTTGATCTACGACAAAGGCGGTGGGGTAAGTCAGCTTGGAGAGGAAGTAAGCTTTGGGGGAGTCAATGGTGATCTCCAGGGTGTGATCGTCAATAGCCACCACCCCTGAGACCTCGTGGGTCTGTCCGCGCAGCTTGGTCTGTGCTCCGACGATGTCGCCTAAGTAGGTATCGGCCACCACCGATCCAGTGGCCGGATCACAGGCCCGCTCAATGGAATACTTGAAGTCCTGGGCCGTGACTGGCTTACCATCGTGGAACTTGGCGTCATCGCGCAGGTGGAAGGTATAGGTCGTGCCGTCGTCGCTCAATTCCCAACTGGCAGCGATGTCGGGCACTACCTCTAAATCCTGATCCAGGGTGACCAGGCCGCTGAAGATCTCTACGATGTATGTGGCTGAGGTAGCGTCCTGGGTGAGGGCGGGGTCTAAAGGGGGGGGTTCGCCTCCCGGCAAGTTGAGCGTGGCGTTGGATTGAGCTTGTGGCTCTTCCCATATTGTTCCGCCACCTGTGTATTTTTCACCCTGTTGCTGATACCATAGGAAAAGGAAGCCGCCGCCGCAGACCACCAACAAGAAGGCCACGACTACTATGGTCAGGGGTATCCAAATCCATCTGTTTTTAGACACTCATCCTCCTGCAGATACCCCGTTGCGTCAGTAGGTTGCTGCCGCTGCCATGGGCATCATGGATAGCAACAAAGTTTCCCTCCAGATGAGGTACGCGCGTTCCCGTGGAGAGAGCATGGGGTCCCAATTCGCCCCCATGGGGACGATAAAGACCATGACGTCCAGTGCCCCAGCGAGCACGAACGACGCGAACTGGCGCAAGGGGCTTTCCGTTCTCGGTCGGCTGGGCACAGTCCCAGAATGTGCCATCACCCTGGCCTGGATGTTCTGCCAGACCTGGGGCGACGGTTCCTCGCTCGCGAATTCGTCCACAAGAGCCCAACGGATCAACTCATCCATTGTATCCAGGGATAGATCTTTTTGGGGCTGGATTCTATGAGAACTCATAGGCTACCTCCGGTGCCAACTGCCTATCCTTTTCCAACTTGCGGCGCAGATTTCGACGGGCGTAATGTAGACGAGACTTCACGGTGCCCACCGGGCAATCCAGGACATAGGCTATCTCGTTCAAGCTGAAGCTATTCAGGTAGAACAGAACAATCACCACCCTGTGTTCGAAGCTCAAAGAAGCGATGGCTTTCTGGATAACGCGCTGTAACTCTCCCCTCTCCAGAGCAGACTCGGGCAAGGTGCGCGGGCCTGCTACCAGGCGGTCAATCACATCCTCCAAAGGCTGTAGCCAACGGCGCCTTTTGTTGAGCCAGTTATAGCTCAGGTTGATAGCCACTCGATGTAGCCAGGGGGACAAGGGCAGAGAGCCGTCGAGCCTGTCTATGTAGGTATAGACTCTTAAGAAACAATCCTGGAGGATGTCCTCTGCGGCCTCTCGATCATGGGTGATGGCCAGGGCTGTGTGGTACACCTGGACCTTGTACTTCTCGTACAGGACTTTCAGAGCCAGGATGTTCCCCTGGCGAATTTGAGAGATCAATCGGCCGTCTTCACTGAGCGGCATGGATCCAGCCCCTTGCTAGCACAGTGGCAGATGATGATCTCTCCTGCTTATACACAAGCAGGAGAGGCAAAAGGTTCAGGCCCTTTCCTTCACCCTCTTATTTTAGAGTCAATGGCCCGAAAAGTCAAGTGAGCGCCGAAGGGCTAAAATACTGAGCAAGCCAGCAACAGTCGTTTCTGTGCCCAAACACGCCTCCTTGGGTTCATCCCTAGGGGATAAGCAACTGCTGCCCTGGATAGATCAGACTGACATTGCTGATGTCGTTGGCTACCGCGATGGCCTCTACCGTAATGCCATACTTGAGGGCGATGCGGAACAGGTTCTCCCCTGGCTGTACCACGTGCGTTCTCGCTGACGTGGTCGCTGCTGTGCCTTCGGCGGGGATGGTCAATGCCTGCCCAACGTAGATGAGATCGGGATTGATGACCCCGTTGGCGGCAGCGACGCTTTCGTAACTCATTCCGTAATACAAAGCAATGCGGAACAGGTTCTCCCCCGGCTGTACCACGTGCGTTCTCGTGCCTGAAGGTGCCGTGGTGGGGACTGCGGTCGGCGCTTTGGTCGGTGTTGCTGTTGGTACTGCTGTCGGGACGGCCGTCGGGACAGGCGTCGACGTTGAGGCGACGGTGGGCGCGGTTGTCGCCTCGGTACGAGGTGTGGGGGTAGCTGCTTCGGGACTGGACATAGGCGTGGTTGCTGGAGTGACCGCAGAGGTTGGGCTGGGCGATACGGCAGGGACAGCGGTGCGCCCTGTGGCAGAAGTGGTCGTTGTTGTCGAGACGACCTGTACATCGGAGACGACAGCGGGTTTGGCCCGCCTGCAACCGGCTATCAGAGCGACGAGGAGCAGGGCCAAAGTGATCATGGCAAGCGTATTCTTTTTCATGATATTTCCCTCCTTTTGGAAAAGGCAACGGCGATTAAACTCCATAAATCATACCACAACTAGCCCATTCAGTCAAGAAGGGGACAACGGAAGGGGTATGTCAATTCTGGGGCAGGTTTCCAGTCAGTCAGACCTCCGAGGTTTTGGATGTCGCTTTGGCTTCGAAATCTGGCGACTGATGCCGAGCAACCTTCAGGAAATCATCGGTCAGTAAACCTCGGAGGTCTTTTCGCCCCCA
>CAZQDO010000486.1:0-4391 GCA_964592085.1 uncultured Anaerolineae bacterium
GTGCCGATGGCGCCAGCGGCAGGGGTGGTACGCAGCAGGCAGATCTCCTCCGTCGGCTGGGCGGAGAGGTCGAGCAATTCTTCTTTCAAGACCCCTTCGATGCCGTGCCAGCCGGCGTAAACCGTGCCGAACACATCGGGCATAGCGCGGCAGGTCTCCACCACGCCGCGCAGCGAGTTGTTGATCACCGGCGTCGGCCCGCCGGACTGGGCGACGACGACGTTGCGTGGCTGTGTCATCCTTTCATCCTCCTGGAAGTTTCAACAGATTATACCAGAAAACAGGTTGACTGGCAACTCTAACTCAGGATTTTCGCTATTGCGGTTTCGCTCAGCATGGTGTATAATACCAGAGGAATCCCATCACAATCAAGAAGGAGAAAGGATGTCACATCAAAACCCATTTTTATCCACAGACCAACGGATCGTCGGCGATATCTACACCAGCACCGAAGCCATGGACAATCTGATCATCTTGTGCGATGATTTTGGCTCCAGGTTCGGTGGCACCGAGGGTGAGCGCCAGGCTGCGGAATTCTTCAAGGCGAAGATGGAAGAACACGGCCTGAGCAATGTCCACCTGGAACCGGTCGAATACACCGGTTGGACCAGAGGAGAAGCCAGGCTGGAGATCATCAGTCCCATCCAGAAAGCCATCCCCTGCATCAGCCTGCCCTATTCTCCCCCGGCTGATCTGGAGGGCGAGATCATTGACATGGGGGATGGCGCCCCCAGGGACTTTGACCGGCGGGCTGATGAGATCAAGGGCAAGATCGTCATAACCACCAGTGTGGTCAATCCCAAAGGATCGAAGAGGTGGATCCATCGGACCGAGAAGTACGGACGCAGCCTGATGGCGGGTGCGACGGGCTTCATCTTTGTCAACCACTACGCCGGCTATGGGCCGGCCACGGGCGGCATCGGGCACGATGGAGAAGGGCTCATTCCCGGCATCTCCTTGTGCAAAGAAGATGGCGCCCTGATCCAACGGCTCATGAAACGCAAGGGGGAAGTGAGAATCCGCCTGACCACTACGGACCACTGCCAGCCCACGACCTCGTGGAACATCATAGGCGAGCTGTCCGGTCGGCAACATCCAGATCAGGTTGTGATGTTGGGCTGCCACTACGACGGCCACGACATCTCCCAGGGCGCGGGAGACCCAGCCTCCGGCGCTGTATCGGTGCTGGAAGCAGCTCGTGCATTGGCCGAATACGCCCCCCCTCTCCCCTGCACCGTTCGCTTTGCCTTGTGGGGCATCGAAGAGATCGGCCTGTACGGTTCCAGAGAATACGTCAAGGCCCACGCCGACGAGCTATCCAACATCCGCTTTTACCTGAACATGGACAGCGCCGGGACCAAGACCAATAACCGAGACGTTGTGTTGAACGAATGGCCCGACCTGGAATCCTGTTTCAAACGCTGGGGCGAGGAGATGGCCCTCGACTTTGCCATCGGGCAGTCGGTCACGGCCTATTCCGACCATTTCCCCTTCTTCATGGCTGGCGTGCCTACCGGCGGTATGCAGTCGGCAGAGAGATCGTTAGAGGGGCGCGGCTATGGCCACACCCAGCACGACACCGTGGACAAGGTAAACCTGACCGGCCTGCGCGAAGCCTCGACCCTGGCTGCCCGCCTGGCCCTGCGAATAGCCAGCGAGGAAGCCTGGTCCACAACCCGCAGAGGTGAGGAAGCCGTCCTGGAGCTGCTGGACAGCCCCGAATACCGGGAAGAACAGGAGTACAGAGACCGGCTCGATGCATTCTACGAGAAAGCAAGGCAGGGGAGCGCGCCATGCCCTTGACTCACACGCGGACGTTTCGCGTGCGCCACTGCGAGTGTGATGCCAATGGATACGTCCACCGGACTCACTATTTGAACTACATGCTGGAGGCAGCCTTTGACGCCTCGGCCGCGGCCGGCTACGATGTGGCCCGCTACAACGCAGAGGGTCTCCAGTGGTTGATCCGCGAGACAGAGATTGAATACCTGCATCCACTGCGCTACGAAGAGTCCGTACAGGTCAAAACGTGGGTCGTAGACTTCCGGCGGGTTCGCTCACGCCGGGCCTACGAGTTGCGGCTGGCCGAGTCGGGTGAGCTGGTGGCGCGGGCCAGCACCGACTGGGTACTCCTGGACCGTGCGACGGGGCGGCCGGTGTCCATCCCCCGCGAGATGATGGAAGCCTTCTTTCCAGAGGGAGTGCCGGAACAGGCTCCCCCGCGCTCCCGCTTCCCATCGGCACCGGAACCGCCGACCGGAGTCTTCCGACTGCGACGGCGGGTCGAGTGGCGGGACCTTGACCCGGCGCGACACGTGAACAACGCCGTTTACCTGGCGTACCTGGAAGACTGCGCCATCCGAGCGCTGGCGGCCTTTGGCTGGTCTCAGGCGCGTCTGCGGGCGGAGGGGCTGGCTATCGTGGCCCGGCGGTACCACATCGAGTATCGGCAACCTGGCTTTTTGGGTGACGAACTGGAGTTGGCCACCTGGCTCTCTGACCTGAAGGACTCCACGGCGGTGCGGCACTACACTGTCACCCGGGTAAGCGGCGACGCACTGCTGGCGCGAGCGCGTATGCTTTGGGGGGCAGTGGACGTGAGGACAGGGCAGCCCATTCCCCTTCCAGGCATCTTGGTGGCAGATCTCGCCCCCAACACTGCAGAAAGTCACAACTGACCTCATTGCCCAACACGGTAATCAGAAACCAGGTTTTTCGCTCCCTGTAAACTTAAGCTCGAAGGCCCGTCCTCGGGCCGCCCCGGGGACGGGGCTCAGAGCTTAAGTTTACGCTGATGGACAACTGACCAGCATGTCTCAAGAATGGCAGCAAGCATCACACGGAATCGGCTCCCTCAACGAGAACCCTCTTCACGCCGCTCTGAAAGAATGGTATGCAGGGCCCAATGATCGGCTTGAGGTATCGGTGGATGGCTTCATCATTGACGTCGTGCAGGGCGACTTCCTGGTGGAGATTCAAACGCGGAACTTCTCGGCCATCAAACGGAAGCTGGTCAAGCTGACGGCCCATCACCCGGTGCGGCTGGTGTACCCGATAGCGCGGGAGAAATGGATCGTCAGGCTGGCAGGAGACGGGCACAGTCAGTTAGGCCGCCGAAAATCGCCCAAGAGGGGAACCCTTGAGCAGGTCTTTGGGGAACTGGTGAGCTTTCCACAATTGCTCTCCAGTCCTAACTTCTCCCTGGAGGTGTTGTTCATCCAGGAGGAGGAAGTCCGCCGACGCGACAGCAAGCGTGGCTGGTGGCGGAAGGGATGGGTCACGCACGAGCGACGCCTGCTGGAAGTAGTGGGTCAGCGGCTTTTCGAGACGCCGGCAGACATGGGGGCGCTCGTTCCGCCCGAATTGGCTGGGGGGTCGTTTACAACGTCCGACCTGGCCGCCGCGATAGGCAAACCACGGTGGCTGGCGCAGAAGATGGCCTACTGCCTGCGCGAAATGGGCGCCATCGCGCAGGTGGGAAAACGCGGCAGGGCCATCCTGTATACTCAGTGTCAGTAGTCATCATGAACTGCGTTCGCCACAACGCATGAAACAGGGCGTAGGGCAAGTAGGACAAGTTGCCAACTTGTCCTACAGCGTGCCCATTTTCAAGCCAGATCCAGGATTTCTAGCAGAGGTAGCTAAATCCAGCATGGACTTATGCCCGGCTTTCAAGCAGTCACACCCTCAATCCCCACATTTCAATGTGGGGTGTCCGCCTGAACCGAAGCCTCTCTTGTTCTTGGGCACTACACTTTGAAAAGTGTAGTTGGCGATTGCCTTTCCTGTCAGCGGCCTGAAAAAGTTAGTGTCATTTGGCATGGGAGCCCGCTCTGCTGAGACTACAGAAGTCATAGCGGTTGTGGGAATAGAAAGGAGGCAACTGAAATGCTCGTCGTATCCGAGGCGTGGAAGACCGCCTATCCTGGGGCAGCAGTGGGCGTGCTGGCCATGCGCAACGTGGTCAATCCAGAGCATCACGCCGTGCTGGACAAACGCAAGCAGGAACTAGAGGAGCAGTTGCGATCCCGCTTTTCTGACTACGACAGGGCCGCGTTGAAGGCCCTCCCTACGCTCCAGGCGTACCACACCTACTACAAGCGCTTCAAGAAGACCTACCACGTCCAACTCCAACTTGAGTCGGTCGTTTTCAAGGGCAAAGCGATTCCTCGGGTGTCGGGGCTTGTGGAAGCCATGTTCATGGCCGAGCTCAAGAATCTGCTCTTGACGGCGGGCCACGATCTGGCGGCCCTGCAGAGGCCGGTGAAGATTGACGTGGCGGAGGGCAGTGAGCGCTATGTCCGTCTCAACGGCCAGGAACAGGAGTTGAAACCAGGCGATATGATGATAGCCGATGCCGAGGGCGTCATCTCCAGCGTACTCTATGGCCC
>CAZQDO010000487.1:0-4390 GCA_964592085.1 uncultured Anaerolineae bacterium
CCCCCCCCCCCCCCCCCGGCGGGGGGGGGGGGGGCCGCCCCCCCCCGGGGGGGGGGGGGGGGGGGGGGGGGGCCCGGCCTTCGGCACCGCAGAACTCACCCCCTCCCGGCCTCCCCCTCACAGAGGGAGGAGTCTTGCCGCGCTCCAGGACGCTTGCCTTAGCATAACTAACGAGGGCGAACAGCATCAGAGCAGCGAAGAAAGCCGTCAGGCTACGGGTGTTGGCAGTGGTGGCTTGCGCCCAGAAGGTAGTGGACGTACCCAGAGCCAGAGCGCCCACCACGCCCCCCAAAGCCGAGCCGGTGACCCGGCGCACTGTGCGGCATACCAGGGCCAGGGTCAGGGCTGCGAAAAAGGCCGACATCATGTTGACCCGGTAGGCTACATCGCCAATGGGGATCAAGGTGAAAAGCTTGCCTAGCATGGTGTAGAGCGGGAATCCTGGCGGGTGGGCAATGCCCAGAATATCGGACACGAACTGGAACTCGCCGCTGTTCGACGGCAGGACAGTGGGCGCCAAAGTGTGCACATAGAGGGCAAAGCCCAGCACAAATACGATGGCGTCCACCGGGAAGAACCTCTTGCCCTTACAGTTTTGTAGCAGAGCAGGCTCCCACGCCTGCGGGATGTTAGCGATAACCAGAGCAGTCACGGCTACAACGGCCACCGACCAAGCGAGGGTGGGCTCAATGCGGGGGTACAAGACGTAGGTGTATAGGATTGCCAAGGGAGTCAACACCAGGCTGTAACGTCGCCCCAGAGAGACCAGGCCGACTCCGACAAGGCTGCACACGATAGTTAAGGCTAGCGAAGCCAGCCAAGACCAGACGATCGTCGTCGCCTCAGCGATGACCCGGCTCAGGTATAGCCCCAGGCCGAGGCCCAGAAGCGCGGAGCTAAAGCTCCGCGCTGAAAGAACAAAGCCCTTCGGGCTATAGCTTAGCCCCTGAAGGGGGCTTTGTTCCTTTAGCCCGGAGCCTTTAGCTCCGGGCGAGCGAGCTTCACCATTACTCATCCCTAGCAACCAACCACCTTTCGATAGACAGCCATCGTCCCCAGCGCCGTTTGCTCCCAACTGAACTCGGCCGCCTGGGCCAGAGCCTTTTGCCGCAGCTTGGCCCTGAGAGCGTCATCAACCAAGAGCGACTCCATGGCTTCAGCCAGAGCTTCCATGTCCGTCGGCTCGACCAGCATCCCCCCTTCGCCCACCACCTTCGGCAGCGACGAACGGTCGGAGGCAATGACGGGAGTGCCACAGGCCATCGCTTCCAGAGGTGGCAAACCGAACCCCTCGTAGAGGGAGGGGAAAACGAAAGCCACCGCCCCACTGAGAAGGGCCGGCTTGTCCTCCTCGGCCACCCAGCCGGTGAAGACCACTTTCTCCGTTAGCCCCAACTCCCTGACCAGGCGGCAGGGGTCTGGAAACAGAGGGCTATCCCGTCCGGGCAATTTGCCAGCAACGACCAGCCTGGCCTGCGGCCGCCTGTTGACCAGCAGAGCAAAGGCCCTGAGCAAAGCGGGGAGGTTCTTGCGCTGATCGAAGCCGCCCAGGTAGAGAAGGTAACGCTGTGGCAGGCCATACTTTTGGCGGATCGCAACCAGGCGGGCTTCGTCTTCCACGGGCCGAAATGCCTCTCCTGCAGCTTCGTAGGTGACGTGGATCCGCTCTGGCGGGATATGCAGGTAACGCACGATGTCTCGCTGGGATGCCTGGGAGACGGTGATGACAGCCTCGGCTTTTCGGGCGGCAGCAGCCACCAACCGAGTGTATAATCGCACCAGAGGTGAGCCACGATAAGCGGGCAAGATGAGAGGGATGAGGTCGTGGACAGTGACCACTGTCGGCACCGTTGGGAAGAGAGGTGAGGCGAAGTAGGGAACGTGGGCCAGGTCTACGCCCAAGCGACGACAGGTCAAGGAAAAGGCCACCTGCTCGAACCAGAGCTTGGCCAGGTTGGATATGGGGTATGGGGTATTGGGTGTTGGGGGGGCTGGGCCTGGGCGGAACAGAAGGTATTCGCTCGTTGGATCCGCTTTCGCCAATGCCTCCAACAAGTGGCGTGTGTATTGCCCGCTGCCTGTCTCAGGACGTTCCAAGAAGAGGGCATTAATCCCTATGCGCACTTCTAAAGTACTCCACTGTCATCCGCATCCCCTCGTCCAACCCGATCCGTGGCGCCCAGCCCAGTTCCTTCTCGGCCTTGCTGGCATCCAGGTAGATTTTGAACACTTCACCCAGCTTGGGAGGGCCATGGACGGCCTCCTTCTCATAGCCGGCGATCTCCTTCAGCTTGGTGAAGATCTCGTTTATCGAGGTGCCGACTCCCCAGCCGATGTTGTAGATCTGGCTATCGCTCTCCCCTATGGCCTTGACGTTAGCCTCCGCGATGTCGCCGACGTAGACAAAGTCCCGCTCTTGCTCTCCGCTTCCGTTGATCACTGGCTCCCCACCCTGGAGCATCTGGCCCGTGAAGATAGCCACCACCCCCGCCTCGCCGTGGGGATCCTGCCGAGGCCCGTAGACGTTGGGGTAGCGCAAGGCAGTGTAGTTCAGGCCGTAGTTGACGCCGTAGAGATAGAGGTAATGCTCCACGAAGTGCTTGCTGGCCCCGTAGGGATCGAGGGGATTGATGGGGTGGGCTTCGTCGGCGGGGAGGTACTCCGGCTCGCCATAAACCGCCCCACCGGTGGAGGCGTAGATAAACCTTTCGACGCCGTACTTCCGGCTCAGTTCCAAGAGGTTGAGCGAGCCGACAACGTTGACCTCGGCGTAGAGGACAGGCTTGGCCATGGATTCCCGCACGTTGGCCCGCGCCGCCTGGTGGCTGACGATCTCAGGGCGTTCGGCGGCGAAGACCTCTTCCAAGCGCTGAGCATCGCGGATGTCGAGGTGATAGAACTTCGCCCGCGGGTTGAGGTGCTCGCGTTTCCCCGTGGAGAGATCGTCCACCACGGCCACCTCGTGTCCCCTTTCGATCAGAGCATCCACCACGTGCGAGCCGATGAAGCCCGCGCCTCCCGTAACCAGAATTCTCATCGTCCCTCCCCTTTCGCGTTTTTGATCTCTTGCAAGGTTTCGCGGCTATTATACCCCTTCTCAGACAATTCTCAAAATCTCATTGAAGCACTTCCGCACCTGCGCCGGCGAGGCCGTGCCGGTGGTGCCGATCTGCTGAATAGTGATGGAGGCGACGATGTTGCCCAGCAGAGCCGCCTCCTCAGGTTCGGCGCCGCTGCCCAGCGCCGACACCACGCCGGCCATCACGCTGTCACCCGCGCCGACGATGTCTACCTCGCTCTCTACCGGTACAGCCGGAATTTGTTGACAGCCCTTTTCAGTGAACAGGAGGATGCCCTGGGGGCCAGCGGTGAGGAAGACGGGCTTTTGGTTGCGGCGGAAGAGCTCTACACCACACTCCCTGGCCACCTCCAGGGTGAACTCACCTTCCCAATCCGTCCGCACGGCCAGGATGGCTTCGTGCCGATTGGGCTTGATGATCACGTGGCGAAAGAGCCCGATGCGCTGACGCGAGTCAGCGGCGAAGACTTTGTCCGGATAACGGAGCGCCAGTTGCCCGATCTCCTCCCGCACGCGGTCGGTGATCACGCCGCAGTTGTGCTCCTGCACCTGGTCGGCGACGATCACCGTACCCACTTTGGGCACCATTGCTCGCAGATGGGCGATGACTTGCTCCTCCACATCAGCCGGCAGCGGGGAGCGGTTCTTGATGTCGAGCCGCTGGATCTCATGCTCCTGTCCGTCAGGTTCCCGCACTATTGGCTTGGTGTACGTCGGCGTGAAGAGGTCGGTGCGTTCGATGAGTGGCTCGATGTCCACTCCGCTCTCCGCCAGGCCCCGCTTCAGTTCGTAGCCCTCGCCGTCGTCGCCGATGACGCCCAGCGCCGTGACCTGGACTCCCAGCGCCCGCAGATTGGAAGTAACCGTCCCAGCCGCGCCTGGACTACACCGCACCCCCACGACCTGGTACGCCTCCAACCCCGTCTCCAGCGAGACCTCGCTGAACCGCCGGTCAATGACCAAGTACTTGTCCAGAAAAAAGTCGCCCACCACCAGCACATGGAGGTGGGGGAAGCGGTTCAGCAGTTCATCGAGCCATCTTTCGTCCATCATCTCTCAGTACGAGTTACCAGGTAACGAGGAACGAGGCACGGGTCATTCTGTTGACCCATCCCTCGTTCCTCGTTGACTCGTTAACCCATCACTACTTGGCGATACAAGTTCAACAGCGTCACCCGATGGTCGCCACAAATGTAGAAACTCTCGCCGCCATCCTGGACGGTGCGCACCAGGAGGGTCTTGTAGGGGCGGAAGTAGTACTGTGCATCGGACTTGGATGCCTCGGTATGATAGTCGGGGCCGAGGTCCACC
>CAZQDO010000488.1:0-4384 GCA_964592085.1 uncultured Anaerolineae bacterium
AAGGATACCTCATTATCGCATTTTATGCTAGCTTATGCCCTATACTAGGTTGCGACAGGGATTTCGAGTCCAAAACGCCTTCGACAATGGGGATCCTGTCCCAGAGAACCGTACCCCTGAACCTTCGCAAGGATGGCTCAACTCATTTGAACCGCACCCAGTTGAATTTAGGGGCGAATTTGTTTTTGGGGGAAGTTGAGGTGACTGAATGGCCTGGACAAAGCCACGCTTTCCCGGATCAGACGCGCAGCACGTCGCCTCCCACGAGACCGATCAGCAGCGGCGCGCCCGGATCAAGCCCTTGCGGAGCCGCCACCGAAGCCAGACCCTGCCCAAAGGACAGGCCAGCCTTCCAGTCCGACCAGGATCGGCCTCCATCACGAGAGACAAGCAACACCGCGCTCAGCATCACCAGAACATGCGGTGGGGCGGGGAACTGCGGTGAGAGCACAATACTATTGACGGCCTCAGTGATAAGGTCTTCACCCAGGCGCGTCCAGGTGCGTCCTCTGTCATCCGAATGGAAGAGGCCACAGGATTCTGTGCCAGCGAACAGGGTGCCGTCGTCGGCATAGCCCGGCGAAAGCGCCAGGCTGAGCACTGGCGCAAACTCGGTGGGGAAGTTCACTTCTCGCCAGGCGCGACCGCCGTTAGTGCTGCGGAAAATGCCGGTCTCCGTGCCAACGAAAAGGGTCTCATCGTTGGCGAAGTCGGGGGATATGGCCATAGAGAAGACGCTGAGATCCAACAGGCCAAAGTTCCAGGCGACCCAACGGCTACCCCGGTCAGACGAGCGGAAAACGCCGTCTTCCATCGTCCCAGCAAATAGCGCGCCATCGTGGGCAAAATTCGGTGAGATGGCCAGGGCTGAAATAAGGGGCGGCGGCGAGGGCAAAACGGCCACATTCCAGTTCTGGCCGCCATCCACGGAGCGCAGGATGCCTCCCTGCGCACCAGCAAACACACTTCGGTCGGACACAAAAGCGGGGGAAACAACGACGGCCGTCGTCGCCAGAGGTGCCTCCAGGTCCAACGAGTCATACGTGGCACGCCAGGTGATGCCGCCATCATCGGAGCGGTACAGCCCCGATTGACGGGCGGCAAAGCAGATGCCATCCTGGGCAAAATCCGGCGACGTAGCCAGGGAATAAACAAGGTCCTGAATTTGGGGCTCTGCACTCGTGTCGTCTATCATCATCGTCTCCTGCTACTCTGAAACTTCCCCTCACCCCTACCCTCTCCCCAACGGGGCGAGGGAGCAAGTCCCCTCTCCCTCACAGGGAGAGGGTTAGGGTGAGGGTGGGATGTTTCTGTGTGAAGAAGTACTAAGCCGTTGTCAGAGATTCTTCGCGGGACTTGCGGTGGATCAACACATCAACCGTCAAGGCCAGGGCAGCGCTGGCGACGGCGCTGTGTAAGGCAGCTTTCTGCACGCTGGCCGCATCGAAGACGCCCGCCTCCGCCATATCAACGATCTGGCCGGATCGCACGTCGAATCCATGGCCTGCATCAGCCCGTTTGATTTCGGCCATGACGTCACTGGCGTCATATCCGGCATTGGTGAGAATGGTGCGGATCGGCTCTTCCAGCGCCTTGATCAGAATGCGATAAGCAGCGCGCTCATCGGGGTCTGTGCTCTGATCTAACCTCTCCTGCAACGCTGGACGGCAGGCCAGCAAGGACACACCGCCGCCGGGCATCACGCCATCCGTGATGGCGCCCCGCAGCGCATCGGAAGCCCGTCGTGCCTGTTCCTTGCGGGCATTGATCTCCAATTCCGTCACACCACCCACCCACAGCACCGCCGACCCGCCCATCAGCTTGCCAATACGTTCCTGAAGTTTCTTGCGCACCTCCGGGTCGTCGGCCCGACTGAAGGCGGCGCGCAAGTTTACGATGTGCTGGCGCAACGCGCGGGGGTCGCCCTTGCCCCCCATGATGCCGAAATAGGTGCGGTCGGCCCAGGCTCGGCGGGCACGCCCCAGGTGTTGGACCTTCACCCCCCTCAGCGTATGGCCCGCCGCCCTCGCCAAAGGACGCCCGCCGGTCAAGATGGCCAGATCCTCTAGCGATACCGCCTGATCATCAGGAACCATCCCCGGAGACTGCACGGCGATGGCCTGGAATTTTGCGGGATCCCGACTCGCCGTCAGCAACAGGGATATGGCGCTATCGGAAAGCCTGCCCGCTACGATCAACAAGGAGCGGATTTCAGCCTGCATCGCTGCTTCTATCACGGGTATCAGTTGGCGTGGGTCTTCAATCTCGAGGTTGCTGATCAGGATGGCGGCGTTCTCCATCTCCGTTCTGAGGCTGGTGTGATTCGTGATCATCTGACGGGAGAGAACGCCGCCCTTCCAATACATCCCCTCCACGTATTCCCGCTCCAGCTCGCGGCTGCGGCCAGAGCGGATCTCAAGCTGGCCGTACTCGCCAATGATGTCGAAAATCTCACCCAGCATCTTGGCCAGGGACGGATCATGGCAGAGCGTTTCGGCGATCCGGGCGAGTTTCTCTTTGCCTTCCAGGTGCACTGCCATACCGGTCAGCTCATCGAGGATGACCCCCATGCCTTTCTCCAGGCAGTGACGCAAGGCCATCGCGTTCCCACCGGAGACGATGTAGTGCACGCCCTGATTGTAGACCGACTGGAACAACACGGCAGCGGTGGCGGTTCCATCACCGACCTTTTCGTGCAGACGCCACAATACGTGGCGGACGAACATCGCGCCCACGTCTTCGTCGCGGTCGGCCAACTCGAGGATACGCCGTACAATGACACCGCCATTGTCGAGAAGTTCCGGCGCTTTGTCCCTGGAAGATCGCTCGATGGCGACGGTACGTGGAAGCGGTCCCAGGGTCGGTCGGAGCGCGTCGGCGATCTGGTTGATGCCCTTCTGTATGCCTCGATAGGCAGTGGGTTGAAAAACAACCCGTGGAGTTTGTCGTTTTGCCGTTTTCGCCATAAAAGAAGACCTTTCACAATTGAAATTCGCTGCTCTATTTCCGCAGTGTATCTCTCAGGTGCAACGCTATCAAAGCGCCAGCCTTCGACTCAGGAGAGAGTGCATGGACACAGACAGGACGATAATCAAGCCATAGATCAGTTGCGTCCAGAACCCTGATAGACCTACGGCCACAGTTCCAGCCTCTATAGCCCCAATGATGAAGCAGCCGATAAAGGTTCCCAATATCGTCCCTGTCCCACCGAAGACCGAAGTGCCGCCCAGGAATACGGACGCCAGGGTCTTCATAAGATACCCCTCGCCCAGAGTAACCCAGAAGTAATTCACTTCCAGGCTGGCCAAGAGGCCGGCGAAGGCCGCAGCAAGGCCGACGAAGGCGAACACTAACATTCTCGTTCGGTCAACGTTAATCCCCATCAGCCTGGCGCTATCCTCGTTATCCCCAGTTAGATATACGTGCGCGCCGAATTTGTGACGGTTCAGAAAGGCCCACACGAGTACCGCCACAATAATGGCCCAGATCATTTGAGCTGGCAGGTAACGCGCCAGCCTGCCTACCAGCGCCTGATGCAAGAGTGTTCCTTTCACGGGCACGAGGGAGGCGGGGCGGCTGCCTGTGATAACCAGCACCGCTCCTCGCCAGAAGAACTGGGTACCAAGAGTTGCCACCAGTGATGGGATCCCCAGCTTGACCACGATGGCTCCGTTTGACAACCCTATCAGGAATCCCGTGACCAGACAGGCGATAAGGGCCAGCACCAGATTGCCAGTTCCCTCGAAAACATTGACGAATACCAGTGTTCCCATCGCCATGATGGACGGGAAGGACAAATCCATCTCCCCTGCGATCACCACCATGGTCAATGGCAAAGCTATAATCGCGAAGAATGGTATGGTAGACATATACGCGCCATAGATTTCGGGTGAAAGAAACGTTCTGGGCGCCCCGATAATAAAGAATGTCCAGAGGGCCAGAAAAACACAGATGATGCCGATTTGCAGCCCATACCTGCGAGCAAACCTGACCAGACCGCCCTGCCGCAATTGCCTCGGGCTGATGGCCTCAGCTTGACCTTTAACGCGAGAAGTCATTTCCTCTCCCTTCCTGCTTGTTCGCGATCATGTTGTCTCCATAGTCATTGCGAGGCGGCGCTTTTCCGCCGAAGCAACCCCCAACTTGCTGGTAGGAGATTGCTTCGCTGCGCTCGCAATAACACAGCATCAGTCTAAACTTCCCGTCTGCGCCACCCGATACATCTTATCCATAAGCTCATCTAAAGTGATGTCTTTGGTCGAAAACTCGCCTGCTATCGCTCCTCTGTCCAGCACGACGATCCTATCGGCTACGGAATAGACGTGAAATACGTTGTGATCAATGAAGATGCACGACTTGCCGGCCTTCTTGATTCCCTGCACGA
>CAZQDO010000489.1:0-4362 GCA_964592085.1 uncultured Anaerolineae bacterium
GGCGGTAATCACCCCCAAGGAACAATACGAGGCCTGGATCTACCTGACCGAGTACCTGCGTCGCGCCCACGGCCACATCGCCCCTTCCGCGGAGAAGCTGGTCGCCGAGTTCTGCCAGCACACCCTGCTGACCCTGCCCTATGCCTTTCCGCCGCTGCTGCCCGAAGGCGTGGCCACCGAGCACCCGGCGGCCTACGAGACAGTAAGCCGCAACCGGCTCGACCTCTACATCCCCCTGGAGGACCTGCGCGATGGATGGAGTCAGTGGGGCGCCATCGGCCAGGAGGTGTATGGCGCGGGCATGGCCCCAACCCTGGCAGCCCTGGCCTACGTGGAGGTCGCGCCGGGCGTGGTGGTCTACAGCGGCCCGCCGGTGGTGGAAGCAATCGAGGATGGGGACACGGTACTCGTCACCTTCAGTGGAGTGGCTGGGCGATCCACGCCGGTGCAGGTCTTTGGCGTGGCGAATGTGGAGGCAGTGGAGACGCAGATGTGCGGCGCGGGGTTATGCTTTCGGGCGGAAGGCGGCACGGCCTATCGTCTGCAAAGATGAAGAACAAGGCTAGCGATTGAAATCGCGCCTGGGGAGCGTCTGCGACGCTGATCGTCTGCCGTTCGGCTGAGCTCACGACGAAGCCTCCGCAGACGAGTGTAGCGACCATGTAGATGGTCGCCCGGCGCGTTAGCGCCCTGCAGCTCCGATTTCAATCGGCGGCTTTTTTCCAGAAGATTTCCCCATTTTTGAGTATCCCCTTCCAGTGTTGCAGGTGTTCAATTCACCCAAGTTTCACCTCAAATTCATGCCCCCTTCACCCACAACCCATGCACAATTTGATACAATGTAAATGATTCACCAAATTTGCAGGGTTTTCGCTCACTTTGGAACAGGTTCTCTGGTAATCAAGAAGTTCTCGGAAAGTGGGCAAACAGATGCCGAAACGTGCTCTTGGCATCCAGGAAGAGATCAATCAGAGAAAGGAGGCATGAAAATGACAGAGGAGAAAATGCGTCTGGTGACTGCGAAGGAGGCCGCCGAATACTTGCGGGTGAGCATGTTCACTCTGAACAAGATCCAGAGGGAGAGTGGATTGGTACCCTACCGCACTCCCGGAGGGCACCGCAGGTACAGTCTCGGTATGTTGAACAGATATCTCGACAACAGCCGCCGGGAGAGATTTCACAAGAAGTCAGTGGATGACAACGGCGAGGGAAATGCCATTGAGATGGGACCGCCTCCGGCGAAGAGGGATTGACATCTATGATCGGGGGGCAAAAGCCACTGAAGTGGCAACTACGAACTCGCCTGCATCTCAGCGTTCAGCTTCGGGATCCAGTTTCACCAGGATGTCCCATACCCCTGCCTCCAGCTTGCTCTCGGCCGGCAGTCCGCTGTGCCGCACAAATCGCATGATCTGGATATTGTCCTGGTGGACTGTGGCAGTGAAGGCGCGGATACCGTGCGTCCGGGCATAGGCCACCAGTCGGATCAGCAGGAGCGTTCCCAGTCCCCGCTTCTGATACACATCCTCGACCACAATGGCGGCCTCAGCCACGTCTGGCCTAGCAGTTGGGTCTACGGCGTAGCGCGCCACAGCTATGATGCGCTCTTCACCGTCCTGCTGGCGCGTTGCCACCAACGCCATCCGTTCCCGGTAGTCCACGTTGGCCAGTTGCCTGGCCTGCTCGTAGGGCAGCTCCTTGAGTTGCCCAAGAAAGCGCAAGGCGATGCTCTCCGGAGAGAGCCGGTAGAAGAGGGCTTGCAAGCGGGGGGCATCGTCTGGACGGATGGGGCGGATGGTCACCGTCGTGCCGTCGCGCAGGGCAATGGCCTCGGGCTTTCCGGGCGTTTCCTGCATCTCCTTTTCCAGACGAGCCATGTTCGGGAGGCTCACGGCTTGCTCACCTCCTCAAAATGTAGCGAGATCGCTCAATGACGCCCCACGCCCTCCGGCTCAGGGCCTCCGCCAGATCATCCCCCTCTCTCACAATGTAAGTGGGCGTGCCACTGGCTGCCAACTCGGCCGTCACTTCCTCCATTCCCCAGTCCCCACCAAAGCTGTCGGATGCGATGAGCACGGCGACCACTCTCAAGCCCCGCTGTTCCAGGTGACGCGAAGCGGTGACCCATTTCTTGTCGGTGGAGGAGGTGATGACAATGATGGTGGTACCTCGCACGAGATGTAAGCCCTCAGCGGCCAGTACCTGGGCCAATGGTATTTTCCCCACCCCCTTGATCACAGCCAGGGTCTCCAGAATCTTGGAAAGCTGGCGCTCGCCTCGGTCGGCAGGAACCACTTCCCGCTGCTGGGCATAGGACGCCATCCCTACCGCTCGGTTGCGGACGATGAAGTGTTTAGCCAACGAAGCCGTGATGGTCACGCCGTATTCCTCGGTAGAAGGGGCCAACTCCAGCCGGGGGCGCTTGGCCCAAAGGAGGGCCGGCTCACGTCTTTCGAGAACGGGCTTCCACTCCAATTCCGCTTGAGCTACCTTGTCCATATCCAGAAAGAGCCAGACGTCGGCCAGAGGGTCTAGCTCAAACTCTTTGACGATCAGGTGTCCCTTGCGAGCCGTGGAAGGCCAGTGAATGCGATTGAAGCTGTCACCTGGAGCGTAGTCCCGCACGCCGCGTACGTTGGTGGTAACGTAGTGTGTACGGCGGCGAAGATCCTCCCCTCCCGGCAGTTGCCCACTGGGCGTAGAGAAGGACGCCAGATCAACGATGGCCGGATAGACGATGATGCTTGCGGTCTGGGACAACTCGCGCTGCATCTTGAACAGGCCAAAGGGATCGCCCGTGGTCAGGGTGACGGGTCCCAGAGTGAAACGGCCTCGTTGACGGCATAGGGTCCTCACCGTCCAACCCCGCTCTTTGCGAGCTCCAAACGAGTTGAGCACGTGGCTGGCCTGATGGTCGGGCAAATCCGAGTGGTCCCGGACTTCCAGCCACAGCTTAGGCAACAGGCCGGTATTCCGCACGATGAATCGTTCCTCGGAGGTCTTGCCCACCTCGGCCTTCTTGGCCCACATGTAACGGGTCACGTGTACCCAGCGGATGCTCGCCCAGGTCCAGAGATAGGAGATGACGAAAATAGCAGCGATCAGATAGGCCAGGGTGAAAAACAGATCCCGCCCTGTGGCGAAGGCTGCTATCAAGCACGCCAATCCCAGGAGAAAAACGAAACGATTTCCCTTCATCTACTCAATGCCTTTGCTTACTTCAATTGCGATGGGCGAGGGTCTCCTGACCGAGCCCTTTTCGTCTCGGTCAGGAGACCTTCAGCGATCGATAGTTTACTCAACGCCTTTGCTTACTGCTCTTCGGGCTCCCTTGGTCGCCTTGGTCACTAAATCGCTCAGGAGGAGCCAGGCTACCCTGGGTATGTCCAGCTTGAGCCAGCCCAGGGGCAGCTCCAGCTCCCGCTTGTCGCAGACGGTGGACAAACTGGCGGCATCCACCTGGGGCTTGAGGGCCGTCAGTAGCTTCCCGCGTCGCCTCTCGTCGGGGATGCTCACGATGTCATCTATTTGCCTGATGAGATGGATGGCCTTGCGGATGCGCTTCGCCACAGCCTCAGCCAGTTGGCGATCAACCAAGCCATGGCGGGCTTTGATGGCGCTGAGGCGCAGCCCGGCCTCGTACGTGCTGGCCACGATCTCGTCCCGGTTCATCCATTCCGTCTCGTAGTTGAGCACATACTTCCAGCTAGGCTGGAGGAGCGCCTGGCGGTGCTCTTCCAGGCTGCGGTGGAAAAGCCGATAGCCGTGGGCCTCCGGCTCCTCGAAGGCCAGGCTGCCAGGATCGAGGAAGGGAGCCAGGGGCGAGATGAACGGGTGTACGTAGGAAGTACGGTCCGCAGGCTTGTTGAAGCGCCGCAGCAGGTGGTCACAGTAATCAACGGTTCCCATGACCGTCTGATAAGTCTGCTTGGCCAGGCCGATCATGAAGAACAGGTCCAATCGCTGGCAGCCAGCCTCCAGCGCATACCCGATGGTGTCCTCCAGCTCCTCGTTGGAGTAAGGCCGGCCAAAGGTGCGGCGCACCTCCTCGTCGTGGGACTCCGGCGAGATCTCCAGCACGAAGTTGGGCGCCGCCTTTCCCAGCTTTTGCAAGAAGTCGCGGGAAGCTGGCCCGAAAAACTCCAGCATCAACTGGCCATCGAAGCCCTCAATAGCTTTCAGGAAGCGCTCGGCCTGCTCAATCCCGGCCTGGCGGATGTCGCCCAGCACGAAGATAGGCCCCTTGCTGAAGCGCTGGATGTTTCGGATGTCCTGGGCCAGCACCTCAGGAGAGCGGAAAGCCGGCCTGGCCCGTCCGTAGAATTCCCGAAAGGCTCGGCCTGAGCCGCCACAGGTCAGGCA
>CAZQDO010000490.1:0-4360 GCA_964592085.1 uncultured Anaerolineae bacterium
AGAAAGGGCTGAGAAACATGAAAGTAGTGACTACTGAGGAAATGCGCCGCATCGAAAGGGAAACCGATGCGGGAGGGGTATCCTACGCCACGATGATGGAAAACGCCGGGCGCGCCGTGGCCGAGTCCTGCCAACAGGTGGGGGTAACGGACAAGCGGATATTGGTGTTAGTAGGGCTAGGCAACAATGGAGGCGATGGGTTGGTAGCCGGGCGATATTTGCATGACGCTGGCGCCCATGTCACCTTCTACATCTGGAAGCGTCGTATCGAAGGCGATGAGAACTTTCGCCTGGCAACTGAACGGGGACTTCCCATCTTTTGGTCTGAGGGAGACGATGGCTTCGCCACATTGCGCCGTCTTGTGGGCGAGGCCGATGTGATCGTGGATGCCTTCCTGGGCACAGGGGTCTCCCGGCCAATAGGGGGATTGCTCAAGGAGATATTGAGTATAGTCGGAGAGGAAATAAAGAAAAGAAGGGAAGCACAGCAGCGGGGAGGGGGCCTTTTCTCGCCCTCACTTCCTTCATCTGCTGCCCTGCCCTCTTATCCTGTTCTTGTCGCCGTGGACGTGCCCACGGGGCTCGATTGCGACACGGGAGCCATAGACCCAGCCGCCGTGCCCGCCGACCTGACGGTGACATTCGGCTTCCCCAAGCGAGGTCAGTTCCTCTTCCCCGGCGCTGAGTACGTGGGCCAGCTCATCATCGCCGACATTGAGATACCGCCGCATTTGGCCGACGATGTCCAGGTGGAGGTAGCAACACCGGAGATGGTGAGAGAGCTCCTGCCCGCCCGGCCCATGAGCGCACACAAGGGCACCTTCGGCAAGGCCCTGGTGGTGGCTGGCTCGGTCAACTACACCGGAGCGGCGTACTTAGCCAGCGCTGCGGCCACGCGGGTGGGCACCGGCCTGGTCACGTTGGCCCTGGCGGAGAGCATCCATCCCATCCTGGCATCCAAACTCAGCGAGGTCACCTTCCTCCTCCTGCCCCAGGACATGGGCGCTCTCATCCCCGAGGCCATCAAAGTGCTGAGCGAGAGGGTCCCTGATTACGATGCTCTTCTCCTGGGGCCGGGCCTGGGCCGTGACAAGAAGACAGTCCAGTTCGTCCAGCAATTGCTGAATGTAGAGCCAGGCACAAGAGGCCGCATCGGTTTCCTGGCCAGCGAGGAGGTCGGGGAAGGGAAGCTCTCGCTGCCGCCACTGGTCGTAGATGCCGATGGCCTGAACGCCCTGGCCGATACCCCCAACTGGTGGGAGCAACTCAAAGGACATAGCATCCTCACTCCTCATCCTGGCGAGATGTCTCGCCTGACCGGGCTCAAGGTAAGTGAAATCGAGGCCGACAGGCTAGGGGGGGCGCGGCAGATGGCGGAGAAATGGCGCCAGGTCGTGATCCTGAAAGGGGCCTACACTGTCGTCGCTGGCCCTGACGGCAGAGTGGTGATCAACCCCTTCGCCAACCCTGGCCTGGCCACGGCGGGCAGCGGCGACGTGTTGGCAGGGGCCATCGTCGGCTTCCTGGCTCAGGGGTTGGCGCCCTTTGACGCCGCCTTGGCTGGAGCCTACGTTCATGGGCTGGCGGGGGAGTTGGTGCGAAAGGAGCTAGGGGGGGCAGGCATGGTGGCTGGTGACCTGTTGTCCATGTTGCCTAAAGTGATCAAACTCCTATGTCGGGGTGGTGGGGGGTGCTTTCTGAGGGGAAACTAACGCAAGAGGAATGCGACATAAACTTCTTCGACCAAATGGCCTTTAGTGTTCGTTCGTGAGAATTTCCCGCAGCCGACGTAGCGCCTCATCGAAATCTCTGAAAGCTATCTCATATCTAACCACTGGATTACCCCTCAATAGCCGGGAAACCCGCTTGCCTCTTTCATAAACTAAGACCACGGGAATTTTGTTCTCTTCGGCAATTGCAAGTTCGCAACCGACGCCCAAAGGTGGAATACCAACGTATGCGATGACCAGATCCGACTCAGAGACCTGCTTTGCATCCATTTCATAGACTTGCGCAGGGGTTATATTCGGGTGCCTTTCTGGGTCTGTGTGTTGGTGTGGAATATAGGGAGCCATACCGAGTTCTTTGCATACAGCACCGATGTCCTCATAGAATTTCCTCAGCGGATAGGGATCGCTTATCCCAGTCAGTGCACCAGAGATGTATACTTTTGCGCACATGCTTCGATTATCCTCTTTTCAAGAGAGAAATATCTTCGCTACCTTGTGGGTTTTAGCGCTTCGATCAGGAACAAAGAAGCTATTCCAAAGATTGAAATCGTCGGCGCTAGCCAATCGGAATTAAGGCGCCAAACAAGGAAACCAGCAGCTATTGTAATGACCGCAGCTATTGCCAGCTGGAATCGAGGATTTCGATAAAATAGTCGTGCTTCTCGACTCGCTGCTTCGTGCTGAATCTTCGCTAAGTGCCGCTGTATATCCTCTCTATCAGCCGGATGACCTTGTTCTTTTTCCGCTGTAGACTGCATCTTGTAAAAACAGGCTGTACAGAAACGCTCCTGAGAGCGAAGCGGAATAGCAACTGGACGCTGGTTATGAAGCTGAATTAGCAATCGCCCTTTCCACCCCGGATCTATTGTGGTCGAGATGTGTGAAAGACCCTCGCTCATCAATGTAACTCGCGCGTGTATAACGGCACCAAAATCCCTGGAGAGTTCAACTCGTTCGTAGGTACTAATCAATACTGTATCGTAAGGTTGAACGAGGAGCGGTTTCTCCTCAGTAATTTTAATTTGTCGCCTTGTCTTCCAAGAAAACCCGTATTCTCCCACTCGTAGATCGTAGCCAATTGGAGTTAAAGAATGCTCATGGAAAGGGTCAATAACGATTCCTTTTCCTAGCTCATTCCTAATGTCTACATCACTGAGCATGGTGACTGATCTCCTTATCTTGAAAGAACGTTAGTCGCCTAGCATCTAGCCACTTATCTTCGGCAAGGTGACTCCGCGCTGTTTCTGATATTTACCTGCTCGATCCGCATAAGATACAGCGCAAGGTACAGATGCCCGTAAAAAGATAATCTGTCCAATCCCCTCGTTCACGTAGATCTTGGCAAGAAATGGTGTGGTATTGTATATCTCGAGGGTAGCATATCCCTCCCATTCCGGCTCAAAAGGGGTCACATTCAAGAGAACCCCACTACGTGCGTAAGTGGACTTACCCAGACAAATGGTGAGGATATCTCGGGGAATGCGAAAGTATTCCACTGACCGCGCTAGAATGAAGCAATGGGGTGGCACGAGGTAAAACCGATTGGCAACTACGTCTTTAAAGATCTCATTGCTAAGGTTCTTGGGATCTACAGAGCCATTGCTAACAGTTTGAAAGACCTTAAACTCATTAGCTACACGAAAATCATAGCCGTAGCTGGAAAGCCCATATGAGATTACCCCATCAGACACTTGATAGTCAATAAAGGGAGCGATCATCTGGTGGGTCTTGACACGTTCAATTATCTCCCTATCACTGAGAATCATCGCATCTTCCCATAAACCAATCGTCGCATTCGCCTGGAAGCCTACCAAGCAGAAGATCAGGGCGCAGCTTCCCCCTCCAGGTCAGCACGGGGGCCGATACAGTACAATCTGCCCCGCTTGTCCTATGAGGACACTGTCTTCAAGTCGGAAGCGGTATACGTCGGAGTGTTTTCATCTTCCATCCCACACATAGCAAAAGAGAAGGTGGAGTTTTTCCGTCGAATGCCTCTTTGATAGTCTCTCTATTGAGTGCTGTTGCTATGCCGATGGTAGCCCGATGCCTAACCCAGCCTGCCCTACTCGAGTGGAGGCACTCTGTACAAAGGCTGGTCGGTCGAGGCTCGCTCCCACAAGTCAAGCAATTCCCCCTGATGCTGTAGTGCCCACTCGATGACCATCCCCATCACCCGAGGTGGAACATGTCCACCTATGACTACCAGAGCCTGGATGTCAACCACGGCTTTGTGCTCCCCATACCAGGCGTGAAAGTGTGGCGGCCAATGGTCTCCATAGAACATCTTGATGCTGATGCCGAAGAACCGACTGATCTCAGGCATACTGGACCATTTCCTGCAACTTCGGGAATAACTCCTCCGGCCTCTTGCCAGTGATCCTCAGGTAAATTGCGTCTGGACACATGTCAATCTGGTCAGTCCACGCGATTTCGCCCCCTGGCCCAATATGGACCTTTTGAAACTCTCGATAGTCGTTCCAGAGTGCGAAAACGCCCTTACCAGCAAATCCAGACAAATCCGCGATGCCTTCAACACCGTCGGAAAACTTGACCCAGAGCCGGTAGTTATCGAGCGGTCTAACTTCTTTTGGTGCAGGCATACACTACCCCTTTGATAGTCCCTTCTTTAG
>CAZQDO010000491.1:0-4318 GCA_964592085.1 uncultured Anaerolineae bacterium
TCTGTGCAGCGCCATCGCGGAGAAGATGACCACGCAGCCCACCGGGGCCGCGGGAGAGACGGGCCTGGGAGAGCTAGCAGCCATCATGGCCCGCTGCCAACTGGTGCTGGGAGTAGACAGCGGGCCTCTACATCTAGCCGTGGCCGTGGGCACCCCGACGGTGCACCTCTTCGGCCCTGTGGACAGTCGCACCTTCGGTCCCTGGGGCGACCCGGCCCGTCACATCGTCGTCACCTCTGAGGTGGACTGCATCCCCTGCAACCGCCTCGACTACCCCTCCACCGAGCTGCACCAGCACCCCTGCGTGAAAAACATCACCGTAGAGCAGGTGTTGGAGGCAGCAGGGAGGTTGATTCAAGCCCTAGAAGCGCCAGCCTTTGACTACTCAAAGAGACCGTAGTATAATTGTCTTGCCGATAACGGGTGACTCACTCACTCGCTGCCCGTTGACTCGTTACCCGTCAACTCATTATCCACAGTTGGGAGGTGAGAAGCATGGCAAAAGAAGGCGTTCACGCCAAGGAGTTCGCTTTCGAGGACTGGCTGGCCGAGGGCATCAAGGGCTTCAGAGGGTGCCACAGGAAGTTATCGCCGCACCTGCCCAAGGAGTTCTGCCAGCATACCAAAGCTGCCCGTCGGGAGATGCTACTGGCCGCGCGCAGCCTGCTGGATGCAGCCCTCGAATGTACCGAAGAAAAACCCGAGCCAAAAAAGAAAACCACGAAGATCAAGGTGGAATAGAGAAGCACGGAACGACGACATAGCTCGGCAGGATCTTCACACCGGATCGTCTGCTCATCGAAGCACCGGCGTGTCACAGCTAACCTGCCTTCAATATTCCAACGACATCGTGCAACCTCCAGAGCGGCAACAGATCAGGATGGGTATGCCCTGGTAGTTGCTGCTCTTTTTTCCCCAAAGAAGCACTCCGGCCCACTGCCGGTTAGCCTTGAGTTGAAAGGAAGCATGTATGAAGCGCTCACCCTCATTCCGTCGGCTTGTTCTGGTTCTGTGTGCCGTGGTGATTGCCCTCACGGCGATGGCCGCTCAGATGGCCGTTCTCAGCGAGTTGCCCACAATCGCCACGTCTTTGCAAGGAGGAGCACATCGAATCTGGGAACGCACTCACGGCACGCTGGCATGGCTCGCATCGGCAATGAAAAGCATCGGCCTGGACGCTCCCAGCGAGCAGGCCCATGCCCAGGCGACCTCTGTTCAGATAGAGTCCTTGCCAGAGCACGCAGTGCAGGCCGCCTGGGAACGCGCTCAACAGGCCGGCGCGTATCGCTTTACGGCGGACATCAAACAGACCGTCGTCCCCAGGCCCACCATCCTCAACGTAGGCCGCACGAGCAAGAAAGAAGCGCTACATACGGAGGGTGAGGCCAACCTGCACGAGCAGCAACTTCACCTGACCTTGTGGTCGCAGGGCGGCAGCGTGGTGGACGCGAGCAGCGGCGTGGGAATCAAGGTGGATGGCGACCGGGCCTACGCCCGCCAGGGTGTGCGAGACTGGCAGGAGATCTCCAACTTCACCGGCCTCTTCGCACCCCAGGGCGACTTCCTGGCGGCGGCCAAGAACGTAAAACGTGATGACGTAGAACCTGAAAGCACAGACCCGCGTTTCACGTTTCACGTTTGACATTGACGGTCACAGCTATGCCGCCTATGTGCGCGACCAGTTGGAGCAATACCTGACCGAGAAGGGAGAGCTGCCGCCCGGCGCGAGCCTGGACCTGCCCAAGACCTACGCGAAGATGACGGGTGAGGGCGAACTGTGGGTCAGCGCGGACGGCCTGCCCCTGCGCCAAATCCTGCGCCTCCAGTTCCCACCAGGCCAAGACGACCAGGAAAGCCGCGCCGAAGCGACGGTGGATTTCTCCGGCGTTGGGCCAATAGAGGGACTGGGAATCAGTGATCAGGAATCAGGAAGTACCGCGCTATCACGCATCACGTTTCACATTCCACGCTTCACGTTTCCCGCTTTATCCCTAGCCTTCTGCCTGCTGATAGTAGTCCACCGCCGCTCCAGGCGGCTTTACATCGCGCTAGTCGTGACCGTGATCGTCTCAATGATCTTCTCACCGCTGCTGCAAAGCCTGCGGGTGGCGGCCTTCTTCGAGCAGCAACAGGTACGCGCCCAGGAACAAGAGGCCCTTCAGCAGGAAAGCAAAATGCAGCGCGACCTCCAGGCCTTCTTAACCGAGTCCAACTGGAACCCCAACCTCAACCCGCTAGATACTTCGCGCGATACCGAATCCCCAATATCCAATACCCACCTCCCTACTCTTGCCGCCAATGGCAACAATAACAACGACGAGTCCACCGTCCCCGAATGTGACCCCGATGCCGCAGACGCCAACGGCGACGACGACGAGGATGGTTTGACCAACTTCAAAGAATGTATCCTGGGCACCGCTGATGACTCTGAAGACTCCGACAGCGACGGCATCGAGGATCTCGACGAGGTCAACGGCTTCTCCTACAATAGTAGTATGAGAACAATTGGGGCAACTATTGGGTTACGTGGAAGAGCGCTACGTCCAACTGGGGCTCGCTCACTGCGTACAAGTTAGAGTCTGCGGGTGGAGGATGTGAGGCCTGGGGCGCTACCGTGGCCAGCGATGGCGACAACTTCCTGGTGGCCTGGCTGCGGAAGTGCTCAGGCGACGAGGAAATCCAGGTGCGGCACGTGCTTGCCAATGGCGACAAGAGCGGCGAGATTCTGACGCTGGACTCCGCGAGCAACGTGAGCTTTCCCAAGCTGGCCTGGGTGGGCGACCGCTATCAGGCCGTGTGGGAGCGGGGCAGCGATATCTACACCGCCTACATCTCGGATGGGTCCGCCACCGAACCGGAGGCCGTCTCTGCCAGCGCGGCCAGCGAATGGAGACCCCAGATTGCCTACGATCCCTTGAGCGCCCGAACCCTCGTCATCTACACCGGCCGAAGCGGCGGCAGCCGCTCCCTGCGCGGGCGCATCCTGGCTGGGCCGAATACATCGGAGGAACTCACCATTGGCAACCTCACCGATGAAGCAGGCTGGGAGGCTGCCGTGAGCAACGATCCGGTGAACGGCGGCTGGGCCGTAGTCTGGAGCTTGAACGGCCAGTACACCGTCTACTCCCAGGGGGTGGGGATGAACGGCGAGCTGCGCGGCGAGCGGGAGCGTGCAGAGCCGGGCGGCAGAAACTACATCATGGACTTGACCTGCGCCGAGCCGCGCGTTGCTGCTCTGTTTCACTTCGACGGAGAGACGCGGGACAGCGCTCTGGCAGACAGTTCCGGCTTTGGGAACGACGCCGATTATTGCTGGAACGCCTGTCCTGACTTCGAACAGGAGGGCAAGTACGGCGATTCCGTGTACTTCCCAGGATGGTTTGATCCTGGCACCGGCGCGAATCCTGGTAGCTGGGTGGAGGTGGAAGGAGTGGGCGTATCCGACACCGCCTATGGCGTCACCTTCTGGTTCAAGGCCGATTGCAGCACTTGCGGCATCTACTCCATAGGCAGGACAGGCGCTGGGTACGCTTACGACGACCACGACCGCGACATCTATCTCGTGAATGGCAACCTCTGCGCGCGGCTGGGCATGGGCGACCCGAGTAACACGGCGTCCGAGGTCATCTGCTCGTCGGGCGACAACTTCGCCGACGGTCAGTGGCACCACGTGGCCCACACCTTCGGCGGCGGTGTGGGCGGCCAGCATCTTTACCTGGACGGCACACTGCGCGCCCGTGGCGACCGGGCATCCTCAGACCTGAATGTAGCGCACGATGTGCTTTTCGGTCTGACCGAGGATGTCCAAGAGGAGTTCTTCAAGGGCTACCTCGATGAGTTGACCATCTATCCCCGCGCCCTGTCGGAGGGTGAAGTGATAGACGACTACCTGGGCGCGCTGGTGGTCTATCCCTTCGACGAGGTCAGCGGGGCCGAAACCTTCAACAACGCCGCCCGCAGCGGCTACGACGCCGCCACGTGCAGTGCAGGGGAGTGCCCCCAGGCTGGCAAGGAGGGTGTGGCCCACAGCGCGCTGGAATTCGACTACTACGATTTCATCACCGGACCGGACCTGCCCCTGGCCAACTCATCCTTCACCGTCGCTTTCTGGGCGCAGCGTGGCATAAACCGGAAGAGCTACATCATAACTCAGGGCTCAGGAAACACCCGCCTCCGTATCGGCTTCTGGCGCGGCTGGATGGGCTATGACACGCAGCTCATCTGTGCCTTTGGCGATGATGTTTTGGCCACCCCCGAGATGACTCGGTGACCGAGTGCCTGGTATCGCGCACCACCGGGGAGTACCTGCACGTCAACT
>CAZQDO010000492.1:0-4291 GCA_964592085.1 uncultured Anaerolineae bacterium
GCGACGCCAGGCCATGGCCGCCATCACTTCCACGAAGAGCCGGGCGGCCAGATGCGAGCCGGTGCCCACGCGGTCGTCGTATTGCGGCCCCAGGCAACAGAGGTCGAAGCCCTTGATCTCGGCTGCCTGGCCGATGCTGCGCAGGGCGGCGATGATCTGCTTGGAGGTCAGCCCGGCCGGTTCGGGATATTTCTGGGCCGGACAGTAGACCGGGTCCACCACGTCAATGTCCAGCGATACGTACACGCCGTCGGTGCCATCCAGGGCGCGCTCCAGGGCCGCTTCGGTCACCGCTTCGATGCCGTCGCGGTCCACGTCGGCCATGGTGAACACGGTGTGGCCCAGGGTCTTGGCGACCTCTACCTCGAAGGGCACCTGGCGCAGGCCCCTCATGCCGATCTGACAGAAGTTGCGGACCTCGACGTTGGGCAGGCGCAGGATCTGCGCCCACTGGGAGCCGGCAAAAAGGGGCGGATCCCAGCAGAGGTCGTAGTGGGAATCGAAGTGGATGAGGCCCAGGCGTCCCTGCATGGCGCCGGCCACGGCGCGGACCACCGGCAGGGTGATGGCGTGATCGCCGCCGCAGACCAGGGGCACGGCTCCGGCAGCCACGATCTCACCCACGCGGGCCTGGCAGCGCTCGAAAGAGGTTCCGGGGTCGCCGGGGATGACGGGCACGTCGCCAGCATCCACGGCCCGCAGGTGCTTAGAGATGTAGAAATCGGGCGCATACTCGACAAACAGGCCGTAGGCGTGATGGATGGAATAGTGGATGCTGTAGCGGCGCACAGCTTCTGGTGCTTTGTCGGCGCCGGTGCGATAGTAGATGCTATCGGGGCCAGCGGGGGCCGCCAGATCGGGCAGGTAGGTGTGGGGCGTGTCTATCTTGACCCCCTCGTAGCCCATGCCCAGGAAGGCCACGTCGGCGCCGGCCAGGTCGTCGGGTTGGCGGGCGTGGGGCAACTCCATGAACGTCGGCACGTCGCCGTAGAGGATGTCCCGCATCCGGCGGTCCACGCGGACAGGGGCGATTTCGGCCGCGCAGCGATAGGCGTCTTCCCAGATTTGCTTGTCCATTTTCTCCTCAAATGGTCACGGAGTCCCAAACTTGTTTGGGAATGCGGCGCGGTAGCCCGAACGAGTTCGGGACTCCGGTATGGAGTGAGCGATTGCATGGCAATGGAGTCAAGCTCGTTTGGGAATGCGGCGCGGTAGCCCGAACGAGTTCGGGACTCCGGTATGGAGTGAGCGATTGCATGGCAACGGAGTCAAGCTCGTTTGGGAATACAGCGCAGTAGCCCGAACGAGTTCGGGACTCCGGTACACTAGGCTACGCCGTTTCTTCTTTCCACCTGTAGGCCACCTGCCCGTCCACCAGCACCAGGTCGGCTACGGTGCGGTAGTCGAAGGGGTGTCCGCTGAAGACGACCAGGTCGGCGTCCTTGCCCGTCTCCAGGCTGCCCACCCGGTCGGCCACGCCGATGATCTCGGCGGGGTTGATGGTGATGGCTTTCAGTGCTTCTTCCTCTGACATTCCCTCTCGCACGGCCAGGGCTGCGTTGATGGTCAGGTATTTGACCGCCGACATCTCGTCGGTCTGAATGGCCACCTTGACGCCCGCTTTGGCCATCTGGCCGGGGTTGGTGGGCGTCATGTCCTTCAGCTCATACTTCTCACGCGAGAAGAAGATTGGCCCAGCCGTGACGGGAATCCCCTTTTCGGCCAGGATGTCGGCGATCTTGTAGCCCTCGGTGGCGTGCTCCAGCGTCAGGTCCAGGTTGAACTCCTCGGCGATGCGGATGGCGGTGAGCATATCGTCGGCGCGGTGGGCGTGGACGCGGGCCTTTATCTCGCGGCGCAGCACTTTGCCCAGTGCTTCTAGCTTGAGATCGCGCTCCGGCGGTTTGGGCTCTTCTGCATCCTCGTCTTCCGCCTCGACTTTGGCCTGGTAATCCGCCAAGTCAGCCTCGTAGCGGCGCCATTTTTCCAGATAGTTCTGGGCGTCCACCAGGGCGGTGCGCAAGGTGGCTGCGTTGCCCATCCGCGTGGAAGGCGCTTTCTTCTGCTCACCATAGACCCGCTTTGGATTCTCGCCCAGGGCCATTTTCATACCCGCCGGCTCCAACAGCACCATTTGCTCCACGCTGGGCTTGGGTGCGGTCTTAAGACAAACCCACTGCCCGCCGATGAGGTTGCCGCTGCCGGGACCGGTGAGTACCGTCGTCACGCCAGCCGCCATCAGCTCTTTGAAGGCCGGATCTTCGGGATGCACTGCGTCCAGCGCGCGTAGGTGCGGCGTGATGGGGTCGGTCATCTCGTTGCCGTCGGCATACTCCCAGCCGATGCCGTCTGGGAAGAGCCCCACGTGGCAGTGGGCGTCAATCAGGCCGGGCATCACCACCTTGCCTGTGGCGTCGTACACTTCAGCGCCCTCGGGGACCTCGACCTCCTCTCCCACAGCCACGATGCACCCGTCCTCGACGAGCACCGTCCCATGCTCTAACGTGCCCTGGGTGATGGTCATCACTTTGCCATTGGTAATGGCGATCATTTGATTCTCCTTTATTCTTCTGCGATGGTGATCTTCTCTATCACGTCGCCGACGGCGATGGATTGCACTACCTCCATCCCTTCGATTACGTGACCGAAGGCGGTGTACCCTTCGTCCAGAAAAGGCGTCGCAGCCAGGGTGATGTAGAACTGGCTGCCGCTAGAGGCGCGGGTGGGGTTGACCATGTCTGCTTTGCGGGCCATGGCGATGGCGCCCTCCACGTGGGGCAATTGGATCTCCGCCTGCACGGTGTAGCCAGGGCCACCAACGCCGGTGCCCAGCGGATCGCCCCCCTGGATGACGAAGCCGGGCTCTACGCGGTGGAACGTCAGGCCGTCGTAGAAGCCCCGTCTGGTCAGGAAGACGAAGTTGTTGACGGTGAGCGGGGCGGCGCTGGCGTCGAGCTGGACGACGATGTCGCCTTTGGCCGTGGAGATGGTGGCGACGTAGGTCTTGCCGGAGTCAATCTGCATCTCCGGTGCCTCGCTGTACATGTCGGCACGGTCGGCTGGATTGGCCGGCATGGGCGGCTTGGTCGGCGTGGGCGGTTCGCTCGGTCCGCAGCCCACAGCCACCGCACTTAGCAACAGGGCTGCAGCGATACCGCTGATCCTCCGCCAGTTCTTGTTGGTTCGTTTGTTCTTCTTTGTCATAATACTCCCTCCCTTGTTTAGGTGTGATTTATCCATCGTTGCCGTGATCTTTCACCCAATGCAGCAACGTCAAATAGGATCCAAAGATGGTGGTCAATAACTGCAAGAATGGAGAGATAATGATCATCAAAACCAGCCAGCCTATGAAGCTGATCTTCGGGTCATAGAGGATGAAGGGGTGCCCGAAGTTCTCAAAGTCGAAGCTGGGATCGAAAAGCATGGGCATGGTGCTTCCCCAGATGACGCTCATCACCACGAAGGTGAAGGCAGAGGTGATGAGCGCATGAACGAGGACTTGCCAGAGTACATCCTTCACGTTTACTGTCGTGATGGTTGCCCTCTTGGCGATGTACCATCCAACGAGAAACCCGAATAGGATACAGGCCAGCGGTACGCCCATACCCAGCCCGACGCACACCAGATCAACGAAGATGAAAATCGCAAAAGCGGTTCTTGTGCTCAGTGCAAAAACTCTGTTCATTGTTCTCCTCCTACACCCTGCTCACCCCTGGCTGGCCAGCCCTCCCGCGATCTCTCCCCCGTCAATCACGAAGGTTTGCCCGGTGATGAAGCTGGCGTCGTCGGAGGCCAGGAATGCGAAGAGGGCAGCCACGTCCTCCGGTCGGCCCAGCTTGCCCAGCGGCATCTTGGCCTCGAATGCACGCCGCATTTCGGGCGTGTATTCCGCTTCCTGCATTGGCGTCAGGATGAAACCCGGACACACGGCATTGACGCGCACCGTGGGGGCCAGTTCCAGGGCCATGGAGCGGGTTAACTCAATCACCCCGGCCTTGGAGGCATTGTAGTCGGCGTAATGGGGATAGCCCATCAAGCCGTTGGTCGAGCCCATGTTCAGGATGACGCCGCCATTTGTGGCCAACATTCGCCGTGCTGCCTGCTGCGCCACGAAGAACACGCCGTCCAGATTGACGGCCATCACCTGGCGCCACTCCTGGGGGGAGATGTCCAAGAAGTGGTGCCGGATGCTGATGCCGGCGTTGTTGATCAGCACGTCCAGCCCTCCCAGAAAGTCGTCCAATTCCTCAAAGGCCCGCGCTCCGTCGTCCGGATCCGAGACGTCAGCGTT
>CAZQDO010000493.1:0-4266 GCA_964592085.1 uncultured Anaerolineae bacterium
CTCACAGCCACGAGATCAAGGTCTCTACCGCCGCTGCTACCCAGAACAGCCCTGACGGTGAGTTCGTGGGCGCTTCACCTAACGTGAGGGTCTTTCGCCCCGACGCGCCGTCCGTCGCTTTGGATGCTGCCTCCATCACGAGCGTCGGTGGCAGCCGATCGCATACCAACCTGATGCCGTACCTGTGCGTGAATTTCATCATCGCCTTGGTCGGCATCTATCCGTCACGACACTAAGGAGGTCTGCCATGTCGGAACCTTTTGTCGCCGAAATCAGAATATTCGCCGGGAATTTTGCGCCCCGGGGCTGGGCATTCTGCAATGGCCAGTTGTTGCCCATTTCCCAGAATACGGCCCTCTTTTCCCTGATCGGCACCACGTATGGGGGGGATGGCCGTACCACCACCGCCCTGCCCAACCTCCAGGGGCGAGCGCCTATGCACCCCGGCCGCGGACCAGGCCTGACCGACCGACGGCTGGGGCAAAGAGGTGGCATTGAGGTAGTGACGCTGACCGAGGCCCAGATGCCTAACCATACCCATTCGCTGAAGGGCATCGCTACACCGGCGACGACGAACGTACCTAGCAACACGACCGCGTTGGCCCGCAGCGTTGACGGGTTTGCGTACAAGGAGAACGCGACTGCAAACGCAACGCTGAATACGGGCGCTCTGCTATCCGCCGGCGGCAGCCAGTCGCACAACAACATGTCGCCCTTCCTGGTCATGAACTTCATCATCGCCCTGGTGGGGCTTTATCCCTCGCGGAGTTAGGGTATTCAGGTCAATTGTCTGCTGCCCGGCAGGCCGGGCAGCACACAATACCTAGTTACGCCATCAACGACGAGATGAAACACGAGATAACCTTGCGCCCGATTACGGACGATGACCAGCCCTTTCTCTGCCGCCTCTATGCTACCACGCGGGCGGACGAAATGGCTGTGGTTGATTGGACCGAAGCCCAAAAGACCGAATTCCTGACCATGCAGTTTATGGCCCAGCACAAGTACTACATGGACCAGTTTCGTCAGGCCAGCTTCGACGTCATGATGCTCGGCCAGGAGCCGATTGGCCGACTGTACGTGGACCGCCGCCCGGACGAGATCAGGATCATTGACATCGCCCTGCTACCGGCATATCGTAACCGGGGGATTGGCTCTCATTTCATGAAACAGCTTTTGGCCGAAGCTGGTGAACGAGGCGTGCCGGTACGGATTCACGTGGAGCATTACAACCCGGCCATGCGACTTTATAAACGGTTGGGCTTTCGTTAAATTGATGAAAACGGCGTTTATCACTTGATGGAGTGGTCGGCTGAAGGTCAACCGACCGATAGGTAGGTGAAACCATGCTCGAACAATTAACACACAACAGCTTTAGCCCTTATCTCGGTCAAACCTTCCACGTGAAGTTAGGGGAAGACACTCTGGAGCTTACGCTGCTGGAAGCGGTGGCCATCGGTTCTGACCCGCAAGATGGCGAGCGCCATCCCTTCTCGGTGATGTTTCTGGGTCCGGCAGAGCCGATTCTGCCGCAGCGAATTTACGACCTGGAACACGCCGAGATGGGAAATCTGTCTTTGTTTCTGGTTCCCCTCGGGCCGGATAGAACAGCACAGGGGATACGGTATGAGGCGGTGTTTACCTGATCCAGCCTCTAGAAGTGTCCGGTCAGTAGCAATCTAAACCAAAGGAGCCGGTAGTCATGTCGAAACTGATGCTCAAAATCATCTTCCTGTTCACCTTGCTCATCGTCGCAGGGCTGGTTGTGCTGGTCGTGGAATCTGCGTCTACCGATGACCCGATCACTGTGGACATCGGCACCCTGCCGGCCGGCAAGGGCGTGGAGATTATCTTCGAAGTGACCGTTGATGAACCATTCCCGGTGGGTGTGCTGGCGGTGTGTAATCAGGGCACCGTCTCAGGCGATAACTTCACCGACGTCTTGACCGATGATCCTAATGAACCGGGCTCCGACGACCAGACGTGCACCACCTTGGACAACGTCGGCCAAATTGTCATCGCCAAAGATGCCGATCCCGAAGACGACGCCGAATTCAACTTCGACGGGGGCAGCCTGGGCAACTTCACCCTCAAGGACCCCAGCGACGACACGGAGACGTTTGCGGACCAGACCCCGGGAACCTACGTGTTCACCGAAACCGTGCCCGCCGACTGGGACCTCAATGACATCACTTGCCTCACCAACGATCAGACCGACACTACCGTCACGGACACCGTGAACAGCAAGGTCACAATTGATCTGGACGCTCACGAGACCATCACCTGCACCTTCAGCAACATCGAGCGCGGCAGGGTTCTGGTGGACAAGGTCACTGACCCTGGTGACGACTCCACCAGCTTCGATTTCACCCTCACCGGCGGGCCCTCCAGCCTCAACCAGAGCTTCAGTCTGACCAATGCTGCCGTACCCCACGACAGCGGCCCCGTCCTGCCCGGTTCCGGCTATACTGTCAGCGAGACCGTGCCCAGCGATTGGGGCCTCACCACCTCCTGCTCCAACGGCAGTCCGGTGGGCAACATTGACCTCGGCCCTGGCGAGATCGTCACCTGCACCTTCACCAATACCTTTCAGATCGGCACCATCGTGGTCGAAAAGACGACCGATCCCAGCCCTGACCCGACAGATACCACCTTCAGCTTCACGGCGGGAGGTGGCCTCAGCCCCACCAGCTTCTCTTTGAAGAATGGCCAGAGCCGAACCTTCGACGACATTCCGGTCGGCTCAGGCTACAGCGTCACCGAGACGGTGCCCAGTGATTGGAACCTCACTAACGCCATCTGCACCGACGGCAGCCCGCTGGACAACATCAACCTCGGCCCAGGCGAGACCATCACCTGCACCTTCACCAACGAACTGCGGTTGGACTTTGGTGATGCGCCCGACCCGGACTATCCGACGCTGCTGGCCAGCACAGGAGCAAGTCACGTTCTCGGCAGCAGCGTGTACCTGGGCGACTGCGTGGACGGGGAGGCCGACGGCCAGCCCTCGACCAGCGCGGACGGCGACGACACGGCCGCCAGCAGTCCGGTCTTCGGCACCTGCGTGGGCAACGACGACGAGGACGGCGTGACCTTCATGTCCTGTCTGTGCATCGACCAGACGGCGAAGGTGGACGTGGTGGCTCACGCCGCCTGCACGTTGAGTGCGTGGGTTGACTTCAACGCCGACGGTGACTGGGCAGATGGCGGTGAGGAGTTGTTCCCCGGTGGTCAGGTGCTCGCAGCCGGCACCAACAGCCCGAGCTTCGCGGTTCCGACGGAGGCGGTGGCCGGCACCACCTACGCCCGCTTCCGCTGCACCACCGACGGCCCGGTGGCGTTCACCGGTCAGGCGTCGGATGGTGAGGTCGAGGACTATCAGGTCAAGGTCAAGATCCCGGCCCCTTGCCCGTCAGATTTGGACGGCAACTGTTGGGTGAACACCGCTGACTTGAGCACCCTGGTCTCACAGTGGGGAGAATGTGCGGGGTGTGCCGCCGACCTCAATGGCAACGGGTGGGTGAACACCTCTGACCTCAGCATCTTCGTTTCACAGTGGGGGGAGTGCCCCTGATCTCCCTGCCTTGCGTTGCGCCTGGTCTGATAAAGAGCATCAGGCCAGAAGGAGAGCATATCATTGCAAAACGCTTTTTCACCCAAGCTCGTCAGAGCACTCTATCTGTCTGCCATGGCCGCGCTGCTGGTGCTGCTGGCCTTTGGCCTCACCCAGTCCCAACTGGCGGCCCGAGCTGCTTCCACCATCTACGGGACTGGCGGCGGAACCAGCCTTCGCCAGACCGCTGACCTGCCCCCCACAGCCCGGCTGCCGGATGGCATGCCAGCGATCAGCGCCACCAAAACGTACACGCTGACGGTGGACAACGACGGCGACGGCAAGGCCGATCCCGGCGACACGCTCCGCTACACCATCACCATCACCAACGACGGCACCGTAGACGCCACCAACGTCGTCTTCAGTGACACCATTGACGCCAACACCACGCTGGTGGGCGGCTCGATAAAGGTCTCCCCCATCGCCCTCGACGACGGCTACGACGACGTCATCGGCAACACCTGCAAGGAAGTGACCGACCCGGCCAGCGGCCTGCTGGGCAACGACGCCGACCCCGACAACGCCAGTCCGACGCTGGGCACCGACCTGGTGGTCAAGGCCGGCGGCGTCACCAAGACGGGGGGAACTGTAGCTGGCAACGGCACTCTCAACGTCAGCGCCGACGGCACCTTCACCTACGACCCACCTGTCGG
>CAZQDO010000494.1:0-4239 GCA_964592085.1 uncultured Anaerolineae bacterium
CCCCACCACCTTCTGGGGTGCGGGTGAGACCATTGTGGATGAACGTCTGTTTACAATACCTGAAGGAACACACCCCGGCCCGACCCAGTTGCTCCTGGGGTTTTACCGGCTGGAGGACGGGAGGCGCTTGCCCAGGGAAGCGGGCGCTGATCTGCCAGATGCGGCCAGACTCCCCGGCCCAACGGTGGTGGGCAGGTAGACGGTGCGAGGGCAATGAATTTTAGAAAAATGCAACGCTTAAGCTTGGTTCTGATCGTCCTGGGGTACATCACGCTGGGCGTTATTTATACGCTAGCGACGCCACCACTGGAGGCCTCGGACGAGTATAAACATTACCCGTTTGTGCAATACGTGCAGACGCAGCGCGCATTGCCCGTGCTGGATACTGATGATCCCGGCCTTTGGCTCCAGGAAGCCGCGCAGCCGCCCCTCTATTACCTCCTCATGGCCGCGCTGACCGCGCCGATTGATACCAGCGATTTGCCAGAACTCCACCACCAGAACCCCCACGCCTTTATCGGCAATCCGGGCCAGGTGACTAACAAGAACCTCATCATCCACGATCCGGCGCGCGAAGCCTTTCCGTGGCGGAGGGCGGTACTGGCCGTGCACCTGATCCGGTTTGCATCCATTGGGCTGGGTGTGGGGACGGTGCTGCTGGCAGCCCGGCTGGGGAGCACGCTGTTCAGCCCCCGGGTGGGGCTGCTGGCGGCTGCCCTGACCGCGTTCAACCCCATGTTTCTGTTTGTCAGCGCGGCCGTCAACAACGACTCGTTGGCCATTCTGCTCGGCCACCTGGGCCTGTACCTGCTGGTGCGGTTGTGGCAAGACGCGCCCGACCCGCGCGCCTGTTGGCGGCGTTACGCTGCTCTGGGGGCCGTGCTCGGGCTGGGGATGTTGACCAAGCTAAGCCTGGGAGGGCTATTGGGGTTGACAGGGCTGGCACTGACCTGGCTGGCCTGGCGACGGCGGGAATGGCGGTTGCTGTTCGGCGGTGGAGCCATTGTGGTAGCAATGGCATTGGCCATATCTGGCTGGTGGTTCGCCCGGAACCTGCGCGTTTACGGCGACCCGACCGGACTGAATGTCTTTATCGCCGTGCAGAGCACCCGCAATGCCCCAATCACCTGGGTGGGTTGGGTGGGCGAGTTTGGCACATTTTACCGCAGCTATTGGGGGCTGTTTGGCGGGGTCAACGTGGCTGCGCCGGAGCCCTTTTACTTTGTCTGTAACCTGGCAGCACTGGTCGGCGTGGCCGGGGTGGGCCTTTGGCTTTGGAGGCTCTTTGAGATTTCGCGGGGCCACAGTGTCGGAGTCCCCAACTTGTTGGGGTGTGCCGCCCCGCCCCCCCAACAAGTTGGGGACTCCGGGAAACAGGATGGAACCTGGCTACTGGCGGCGTGGGCGACCATCTTGTTCCTTTTGCTTCTTCGCTGGAACATCATCTCGACGGCGTTTCAGGGCAGGCTCATTTTCCCGGCCCTAGGAGCGCTGAACGTGCTCTGGGCAGTGGGCTTGCTGGCCTGGACGGGCGCCGGCAAGCGACCGGCCTTGGCGCTGATTGTCGCCGGCTGGACGCTGGGCGCAGCCATACTCTTGCCCTGGGCGACCATCCGACCAGCTTACGCGTACCCTGAACCACTGACCGCCGTGCCAGAAGCAGCGCGATTCGGCCCGATCACCTTCTCCGGCGCCGAGGGCGGCGAAATCCAGTTGGTGGGCGTGGAGATGCAGAGCGGTCAAAGTGTGACCCCGGCCGGCGAACCGGTGGAGGTCGTGCTGTACTGGCAGGCGATCCAGCCGGCCGAGCGAGATTACGTTAGCACAGTCCACCTGCTGGGGCGCGAGTACACCTCGGTGGGGCAGGTGAACCGCTATCCAGCGTGGGGGATAATCCCCACCAGCCGATGGCAGGCAGAACAAATCTGGCGCGATGTTTACCACGTCTTTGCAAAAAAAGACGCAGCAGCCCCGGCGCGCTTGCGGGTGAGTGTGGGGATGTACGACACTGAGGCCGGACATTCACTGCCTGCCAGGGGGCCGGACGGCACGCCACTGGAGATGGTGTTGGTCGGCGAAGCGCGGCTAACAACCGACCAGCCACCTTCCCTGGAACCATCAGTGATGCTGGAAATGAACTGGGCCGATGGGATCGTATTGGCCGGCTACAGCCTGGACTCACGGACCTTGAACCTGACGCTCTATTGGCGGGCCACGGATGCGCCCTCTCAGGACTACACCGTCTTCGTCCACCTGCTAGACGAATCAGGGACGCTGCGTGGCCAGGGAGACGGCCCACCAGTAGGCGGCGACTACCCCACTTCTTTCTGGGAGCAAGGAGAAGTGATCATTGATAAACACCGCGTAGATGTGGACGCCGATGCGCCGTCGGGCAGCTATCGCTTGGCAGTGGGTCTTTATCTCCCGGCCGATGGGACACGTTTGGCGGTCTGGGACGCGGCCGGTACGCCGCAGCCAGACAACCGGGTGGTTTTGCCAGTGGAGATCGAGCTCGACTAACCACAAGCCGCCAGCCGAGGCTTCTCCGTGGGGCGAACGTCTCTGACCACGCCCACTCATTGGCTTGTCCGTGTCATTGCGCGCGCCCGTCGGGAGCTAAGCAATCCCCTACATCGTGGGTAGGAGATTGCTTCGTCGCTCTGCTCCTCGCAACGATACGAACCCGTTGACTTGTTACCTCATTACTCGTCACCTTGTTACTTCAAACATCTGGAGGTCTCAATGCAAAACCAAGCTTATAATCGCCTACAATCCATTTTCATATCCGAGAAGCGCTGGGTCGTGGCCCTGGCAGTGATAGCCCTCTGCCTGGTGCTGGGAATCATCGGAGGGTGGCTCATCGCCTATCCCGGCCCACTGCTGACTGCGGCCCTGGTGATGGGGGTTGCCGGGGGACTGCTGATGCTGCGGAGCACCCAATTCGGTTTCGTGGCCCTCATCGGCGTCGCCTGCCTTCTGCCCTTTGGTGCCCTGCCCATCCGAATCGGCTTCACCCCCACTTTTCTGAACCTGGTGCTGGCGGTGCTCTTCGCCGTCTGGTTGGCCCGCCTTGTCACCGGCCAGCAAAAGGGGCTTGTAACCTCCCCCCTGGCCCTGCCCATCGTGATCTTCCTGCTCCTGGCCTTCGTCTCCTTCGTGGCCGGACTGGCTCACGCCAGCCCCACACCCAACGCCATCCGCCGCTTCGCCGAGATCATCATGGGCATTGCCCTGTTCTTCGTGACGGTCAATTGCGTGCCAACCCGAAAGGAGCTGGAGCAGTTGGTGCTGATCATCATCCTGGCTGGTTTCGGGGCAGCCCTGATCGGCGTGACGCTCTACTTCCTTCCCCAGGCCCTCACCGTCCGCCTCCTTTCTGCCTTGCGCATCTTCGATTACCCGGCCGGCTGGGGGGTACTACGCTTCATAGAGGATGACCCTCTGCTGCCCATGCGGGCCATCAGCACCTCCGTTGACCCCAACATCCTGGGCGGCCTGCTGATCCTGGTCGCGTCTCTGACCGTTCCTCAAGTTTTCAGTCCGCGCCCCCTCCTCAAACGCGCCCTGGCCGTACCCATCTTGGCGGTGATGGGCCTCTGCATGGTGCTGACCTTCTCGCGAGGCTCCATGTTTGGCCTGGGCTGTGCGTTGGCACTGCTGGCCGTGGTGAAGTACCGTCGCCTGCTGCCCATGTTGGCTATCGCCGGCCTGCTCATCTTGCTCCTACCGCAGACGCGAGAATACGTCGTACACTTCGTCGAGGGGGTACACTTTCAGGACTTGGCCAGCCAGATGCGCCTGGGGGAGTACAAAGACGCCTTCATCCTCATCAGCCGCTACCCCTTGATCGGGGTCGGCTTCATCGGCACGCCCGACATAGACATCTACCTGGGCGTGTCCAGCCTCTACCTGCTCATCGCGGAGGAGATGGGTCTGGTGGGACTGGCTGTCTTTTTGGCCATCATGGTCATCTTCTTCCGCTACACCTGGCGCAGTTGGAAAAGCATGGTGGATAACCCGCGTTTGGAGGCCATCCTGTTAGGCCTTCAGACAGCGGTAGTGGGCGGACTGATGGGCGGGATTCTGGACCATTACCTCTTCAGCTACCCCCACGCCGTGGCCTTCTTCTGGCTATACATCGGTTTGGCTGTGTCGGCTGCCAGATTAACGGAATAGACCCTCCCCCCCCCCCCGAGGGGGGGGGATGGGAAAATTTTTACCCACCCAGGCCGGGGGGGG
>CAZQDO010000495.1:0-4236 GCA_964592085.1 uncultured Anaerolineae bacterium
CGTGAGGCGGTGCGCCAGGCGGCGGGGGGGAGCAGCGGCTATATGGTCACCTTGGTGCGCGATCCGGGCGAGACGTATGGCTGCACCACCGGGCTGGCCCCCCTGGAGGAGGTGGCCAACGTCGAGAAGTTGTTGCCCGATGAGTTTATCAATGCCGAGGGCAACTTTGTCACCGAAGCCTTTAAGACCTACACCCGCCCGCTAATGGGCGGCCCGCCCCCGGACTACGTGACCCTGGCGGCGCATCGGGTGCCGAAACGACTCGGGCCTTGGTCATAAGGGGGAGCGAGCCGCCTCCGAGGAGGTATCAGGTGAGCACAGCGGATTTTTATGATCAATTCGCCCCCTTCTATCATCTTGTCTTTGGTCGAGGCTTCGATGGAGCCATCAAGTACCATTCAAAGATTCTGGATAGTATCATCCAGCAGCATTGGGGAACTGAAGCGCGGAGTGTTCTTGATGTTTCGTGTGGCATTGGAACCCAATCGCTGGGCCTTGCACAAAGAGGGTACCAGGTCACCGCTTCCGACTTATCCCCCAAGGCGATTGAGAGAGCTAAACGAGAGGCCGACGCTCGAGGGCTAACCATCGATTTTTCTGTTGCCGATATGCGCCAGGCTTATGATCATCATAGCAGGCAGTTTGACATTGTGCTGTCTGCCGATAATGCCGTGCCGCATCTGCTGAGTGATGACGAGATTCTGGGCGCCTTCCGGCAGCTCTTCAAATGTTGCAGGCCCGGCGGCGGATGCGTGGTGACGGTACGCGATTATGAGAATGAGGATTTGACCAACGGCCGCGTGATACCTTATGACTTAAAGGTAGAGAATGGCATCCGCTATCTGGTTTTCCAGGTCTGGGAATTCGACGGCTCTATCTACGAACTCTCGATGTACTTCGTCCAAGATGAGGGCGCTGCCGAATGCAAAACTCGTGTTGTACATACCAAGTATTATGCGATCGGTACCTGGCAATTGATGGATTTGATGGAGCAGGCGGGATTTGAGCAAGTTCGAAAGATAGATGATGTATACTTTCAGCCGGTTATCATTGGAAGCCGGCCCACGGTATAACAACCCATGAAAGAACGATCGCCAGATGTGGTTGAGATGCTTGAGTACTTGTATGGCCTGCTTGATCTGCGCGGGGCAACGAGCATTTTGGATGTCGGCTGTGGCGATGGTTATGATGTGCATCAAATCTCCAAACGAGCGGATGGAACCTGTCGGTTTTGGGGCATAGACTCTTCTCCGAGAGCGATTCAGTCTGCCTCGGAGGTGACAGGTCGGGATGGGAGATTCACCTTCTCCATCATTGATGCATCGGCAAGCCTGCCTTTTGCCGATGCTCAGTTTGACGTCGTCTTCTCAAAGAATGCCTTGGAGTGCATCGCAGACAGGGTAGCTCTGCTCAGAGAAATGCATCGTCTACTGCGTGAGAGGGGACAGATCGTCCTAGCCCACTATGATTGGGACTCGCAAGTGTTTGCGGCCAAGAACAAGCCGCTTACGCGCAAGCTGGTGCACGCTTTTGGCGATTGGCAGCAGGACTGGATGGCCGATTGTGACGCCTGGATGGGTCGACGCCTGTGGGGGCTATGCCAGGGGAGCGGTCTTTTTGAAGGGCATGTGCACACCTATGTTCTGACCAACACCCAGTTTTGTGCTCCCTACTACGGATATGCACGAGTTAACGACTTCCGGGAGATGGCCGAGAGAGGCCTGATCACCCGGCAGGAATTTGACGCATTTTACCGGGACACCCTGGAGCTGTCCGATACGGGGGAGTATTTCTATAGCATCACCATGTATATCTACCTGGGTAGGAAAATGCCTGCTTGAGTGGAAGATTATTGAACTTCGTTTAGAGATCGGAACGGCTAGCCGCTGATGCCGTCGCCACCATGGGTGCTGAAACCCCAAAGGCAGATCGCTCTCAGGGCAGCATCTGCCTGCTGGAGGGCCGTGGCACAAAGTCGTTACTACGATCTCCTCCGCAACACCAGCTTCTTGATCTCTACCCCCAAGAAGACGGCCGCGCTCAAGACCAGGCTGATGACCAGCTCTCTGGCGGAAAGCGCCTGGGTATTGAAGATGCCCTGGAAAAGGGGGACGTACACCACCGCCAGTTGCAGGCCCAGCGTCAACAGTACCGTCCCCAGCATGGCCGGGTTGGAAAAGAGGCCGATAGTGAACAGCGACTCGCGTTCTGAACGCAGCGCTATGGCGTTGCCCAACTGAGACAGGACCAGCGTGGTGAAAATCATGGTCTGCCAGGCCGGATTGCTATGGCTCCAGCCCCAATAACCGACACCCAGCGAGACCAGCGCCATCAGCAGCCCGACCCACAGGATATCACGTCCCAGCCCGCGTCCGAAGATGTTTTCCTGAGGCTCATAGGGGGGGCGGCGCATGGTACCCCGCTCGGCCGGCTCCAGGGTCAGGGCCAGACCCGGCAGCCCGTCGGTCACCAGGTTGATCCACAGGATCTGTAAGGGCAGCAGAGGCAACGGCATACCCAGGAAGGGGGCGATGAGCATCACCAGGAGCTCACCGGCGTTGGACGTCAAGGTGTACTTGATGAACTTGCGGATGTTGTCGTAGATGGTCCGCCCTTCTTCCACGGCGGCCACGATGGTGGCGAAGTTGTCGTCCAGGAGCACCATGTCGGCTGCCTCTTTGGCCACGTCGGTGCCGGTGATCCCCATGGCCACCCCGATGTCCGCTTTCCTGAGGGCCGGGGCGTCGTTGACGCCGTCGCCCGTCATAGCCACGATGTGCCCCCGGTCTTGCAGAGCCTGGACGATCTTGAGCTTGTGCTCCGGCGATACCCGCGCGTAGACGGACACCTTTTCCACCACACCTTCCAGGTCCTCGATTGATATGCGGGACAGCTCCTGGCCCGTCAGGACGCGGTCATTTGCGGCGATCCCTGCCGCGGAGTTTACGGTGGCACCCCCCGAACCATCGCTGGCAATGCCCAGCTCCTGGGCAATGTGCCTGGCCGTCAGGGGGTGATCGCCGGTGATCATAACCGGGCGGATGCCGGCCGTCTTGCAGGTGTCCACGGCCTCTTTCACCTCGGCGCGGGGTGGGTCCATCATGCCGACCAGGCCGATGAAGGTCATATCCCGCTCCAACTTGGCCTCATCTGCGTCTTCGGGCTGGGCCGATAAGCGGCGAAAGGCAACACCCAACACCCTCTGTCCATTCTTAGCCAGTTCCGTGTTGGCAGCCTCAATGCGTTCCCGAAACTCGTCCGTCAAAGGCATAGCCTTCTCTCCGGACCATACGTGGCTGGTCATTTCCAGCAGCCCGTCTACCGCGCCTTTGGTGAAGGCCACGAAAGAAGTATCTTGGCACGGGATGTCTGTCTCATCCGGAGGGACGTTGACCTGGTGAACAGAGGTCATCTGCTTGCGCTCGGAGGTGAAGGGGATCTCCGCCACGCGTGGGAAGCGCTCATTAAGATCAGATTGCATAAAGCCGAGTTGGGCAGCGGCCAATACCAAGGCTCCCTCAGTCGGGTCGCCGATGGCCCGATAGCGATCGCCGTCCAGGTCAGCCAGATCCAGGATGGCGTCGTTACACAGCGCCGAGGCGATCACCAATAGCCGCAGGCTGCGCACTTGAGGCCTGGCTCGGGGTGTCTCTCCCAAGTCCAGCACTGGAACTCTTCTGCGCAACAGTGTCTCGACCGTCTGGGTTTCGCCCATGACGTCCAGAACGGTGACCGTCATGCGATTCTCGGTCAGGGTACCGGTCTTGTCGGAGCAGACGACCGTGACCGAGCCCAGCGTCTCCACAGCCGGCAGCTTGCGGATGAGCGCCTCTCGTTTGAGCATGCGCTGCGCGCCCAGAGCCAGACCGATGGTGACCACGGCCGGGAGCCCCTCGGGCACCGCTGCAACCGCCATACTGATGGCCGTGAGCAGCATCAAGCGCCAGTTTTCACCACGCAGCAAGCCCAATACGAAGACCACGGCTACAATTGCGAACGCTGCCACCGCCAACCCACGCCCCAATTGATCCAGACGCCGCTGCAAGGGGGTTTGTTCCTGTTCCACGGTCTGGATCATGTCGGCGATGTGACCCAGTTCCGTGCTCATCCCGGTCTCGGTGATCACGATCAATCCCCGACCGTAGCTGACCGCCGTGCCCATGTAGGCCATGTTGCGCCGATCGCCCAGCGGCAGGTCCTCGCCGGTCAGCTTCTCGGCGATTTTATCCACCGGCT
>CAZQDO010000496.1:0-4215 GCA_964592085.1 uncultured Anaerolineae bacterium
GTCTTCCTGGTAGGGTTTGCCATCTTGGCCTGTCTTGTGGTAAGAATGGAAAAACATGCTCGTACTGAGCCCCGCAGAAGTGCCTGGTGGCGGTTCCTTATCATCCTAGCCAGTGTGGGGCTGATTGCCATTCCATTGTATCCACACATCCGCGAGTTGTTGACTGCGGCCGGATTTGCTGCCTTTTCCCAGCGTGCACCGTGGACTTTGTTGCAAGAAGCGATCAATACCTTTTCCCTAGGGTCGGCCGGGCCAATGGCCGATCCTGGTTGGCGGCCGGTTCCATTTGTGCTACTAGCACTGACAGGCGCGTTGACGCTGGACGTTGCGCCCCGCGCCCGGCGCTGGCGGTCCGGGTTGATCGGCGCTGGTGGATTCCTGATAACCCTGACGTTCTTTTATCTGGCCTCCTGCCTCCAGGCCAATTACTCCAACCCGCGCCATTTGATTTCCCTCAGTCCATTGTGGTTTTTGCTGATGGGGCATGGCCTGGCGACGCTGCGTCGCCATCTCTGGCCCGTGGCCACGCTGGTGGGGCTAGCGGCGCTGATCTGCAGCGGATCGGCGCTCTTTCAGACGGTAACGGACCCGCCCATCGTGCGCGATGATGTGCGCGGTTTGGCTGCGTACATTGAGGAGCGAGCGCGGCCGGGCGATGCTGTACTATGGCACAACGCCGTCATGATGGTCGCTTATGATTATTACGCCCTCGACCTGCCCTACACGGCGCTGCCGAAGTATGGCGAGTATGATGAAACAGATACGTTGCAAGCACTGGCGCAGTGGACAGAGTCACACAAGCGCATCTGGTTTATCAGCTATCCTCCTCCTCTCTTTTTCGACCGCACGCTTATCCCTGGCTGGCTGGATGACCAGATGGTACACATGGAGATGGTCAATTTTCCGGCAAGTTGGACCACGCTCTGGCTCCACTTGTACCGCCCCCCCCACTTGCTGACCACGCTGCCGACCGAAGCGCTGCCGGCCGATCTGCGGCAAGGAGCATATTGGATCAAAGGCATTGCGCCGGAACCGGAAGCGATAGCTGGTAAGGGGATGTGGGCGTCTCTATTCTGGTCAGTGGACGGTGAGCCGACCGGGGAGCCGCAATCCGCCTGTGTCCGCTTGCTTGATTCCCAAGCCACCATCTGGAGCGAAGGCTGCGCCATCTTGGAAACGCCTCAACTCGGCGACTTGATGGAGCAGCAAGTCTGGCTCCCCTTGCCCGTTGGGCTAGCGCCAGTGCCATACACGATAGAACTGGTCATGGGCGACGAGGGGCAAAGAGTAGGCACGCTGGACCTGCAAAGGCCAAATAGCTCACCTGAATTGAAGCCCCTGGCACAATACAGCGGGGGCTTGAAATTGGTTGACGTGGAATGGGCGACCAATGAGTTCCGCGCAGGGTTGTGGGCCAAAGGCAGCCTCGTGTGGGAGGTGGAGTCTCCCCCCCCCGGCCGTGACCTAGACGTGACGGTACGGCTGGTGGATTGGTTGAGTCAGGGCGTTGCCGAACAAGTAGCGCCCCTTGGTCCGCCCGATTATCCTGTCAGGGATTGGCAAGCAGGCGACTTGGTGCGCACGACGGCAGATATTAAGCTTCCCCCCCGGTTAAATGGATTGTACCAGGTACAAGTCTCTGTTACCGAAACGGATGGTGAGCCTTTGCCCGTGCGCGGGCTGCTACCACACCGCTGGGCCGGCCTGGGGTGGGTCCGCGTGGCTGGCTGGCCCCTAAAGCGAGAGTTGCCCGAGGGTGTGACCCATTGCCTGAATGAGATATACCTGGGGTCCTCAATCCGCCTGGAAGGCTACGACGTGACACGCGAAGACACCAGGCTGACCGTCAACCTCTACTGGCGCTGCAAGCAAGAATTGACCGGAAACTACGGCGTGTTTGTTCACGTCGGGCGGCCCGGTGAGGAGCCTCTGACACAAGCAAGCGGCATCCCGGCCAACTGGACGCGGCCGGTGGAGGGCTGGCGGAGAGGAGAGGTGATCCTAGACTCACATGAGATTTCTCTGCCCCCTGACTTAGATGCAGAAGGGGTATCCATCCTGGTCGGCATGTACGACCTGAAACAGCCTGATGTTCGGTTGCCATTAACAGTGGACGGCCAACTCGTGCCGGATGGCGCCTTCAACCTGGGGCCGTTGCCGTGAGAGGTATAAGAATGCGAGGCGCAGACATTTCCACACGCCAGCGGCACGTCCTATGGGTAGCTCTGATATTGGTCGCGGCGTTGTCATCCCTCAGCAGCGTGATCAGTCCCCTCTTTGAGCCACCCGACGAGTTGCAGCATTACCAGTTCGTGCGCTATCTGGTTGATGAAAGAGAACTGCCAGTACAGGAATTGAATGGAGAAATCTCTCAAAGCCACCAGCCGCCGTTGTACTACGTCATCGGAGCGCTGCTGGTTGCCGGGATAGACGACCCGCAAGACATACCGCCGCACAATCCCTTTTGGGGCTACATGGCCGGCCAGGTGAGCCGGGATAACAAACAGCAGTTTCTGAACCCGGATTCACAAGCCTTCCCCTACCAGGGCACCGCCTTGGTAGTTCACTTGCTGCGTCTCTGGTCTGTTGCTCTGGCTCTAGGCACAGTGACGGTAACGTGGCTGTTGGGGCGCACCCTGTGGCCCGACGAGCCAACCAAGGTGGCTGCTATGCTGTCCATCACCGTCCTGAACCCCATGTTTTTATACCTGGCGGGGGCTGTCAACAACGATAACCTGATCATACTATGCGGAACTCTATCCCTCTGGCTGAGCGTGCGTGCGCTGAAAGATGGCTTTGCCTGGCGAACGACTCTCCTCATCGGCCTGGTTTGGGGGTGCGCCTTACTGTCCAAACTGACCGGGATAATCCTGGCCGTGCCCTGGGGTGTGGCCCTGGTCTGGACAGCCTGGCAACGGCGAGATGGGCGACTACTTCTCTCCCGCCTGGCAGCGGTGGTCGGAATCGCTCTAGCGTTTTCAGGTTGGTGGTTCATGCGCAACATCCAGATCTATGGAGAAGTGCTCGCCCTGCAACGGGTGCTGGACGTTTGGGGTACGCGCCAGCAGTTGGACCTGATATGGATATGGCACGACCTCGTCTATAGCTGGACTACTTTGTGGGGGCGCTTCGCCTACGGCCAGGTTCCGCTGCCGCACCCGATTTACTGGCTTTTCCTGGCACTATCGGCCTGCGCGATGGGGGGCATCGTCAAACAGTTTGTCGGGGTGACGCGGCGCAAGGGGTGGGCTCAGACCCGCTGGCCCGTCTGGCTGGTGCTTTTGACCACCCTGGTCGCTTATACAGCCGCGCTGGTTTACTATGTCGTCAAAAACCCAACCGGGGCAAATGGCCGCTACGTCTTCCCAGCGCTCTCGGCGCTCTCGGCGCTAGTGGTACACGGCCTATCCGCATGGTTTATCCAATGGCGACGGGCGGTTCTCAGAGGTGTTGTGGTCATCATGCTCAGCGTCGCCCTCTTTTCCATCGGCCTGCTCTTGCCCTGGACCTATGCCCGACCGCGATTGCTGACCGAAACAGAGGCGCTGGCGCAAATCGAGACGCCCGGAGAGTTTGTTTGGGGAGAGGGAATTGCCCTGGTGGGAACGGCTATCTCACCCCGCCAGGTTTATCAGGGAGAAAAAGTGAGCTTGACGGCCTGTTGGCGTGCCGACGCTGCGATGACCACAGATTACACATTTCATGTCCACTTGTCAGACCATCAGTTCAACTCCCTGGGGCGGCGAGATACCTACACGGGGCTGGGCACTTTTCCCACCTCCTATTGGCAGCCCAGCGACCTGTTCTGCGATACCTATCTGGTTCCCGTCTCCAAAGATTTGTCACTGCCGGTAGCGGCTGACGTCGTAATCGGTTTTTACGATTTGGATACCTGGCAACCTTTGCCTGCCAGCACATCCGATGGCCTCCCCTTGGAGCGCGTGGTCGTAGGACAGGTCAAGGTGATGCCTCAATCGGCCGCGCCGGTTGCTGAGCAGCAACACCGCACTGAGGCTCGCTTTGACCAGGGTATCGTGCTGACCGGGTATAGCTGGTCGGCGGCCGAAATACGCAGTGGCGAGACCGTTTCCGCAACGATAGCCTGGGAAGCATCAGGGCCACTGGATCAATCCCACACCATCTTTGCCCATCTACTGGATGCCGACGGGCAAATGATCACCCAGGATGACGAACTCCCCCGCGATGGAGCTTACC
>CAZQDO010000497.1:0-4191 GCA_964592085.1 uncultured Anaerolineae bacterium
TGGGTCGCTCAGGAGCTATTATGCCACACTTTCCCAAAAAACTGAAATGCACCCCATTGCCAGATTGCCACCCTGCTCCACAACTACACATCGCACGCTTTCCTCTCTGCCCCCACCTTCTCCCTCGGGATGGGCTCCTTTCCAGTGAAGTTCCTGATCCGCTCCTTCCAGTCCACCACCTCCCAGGCCTTCTCGCCCCCGGCAATCAACCCCAGGAGGCGGGCCTGGGCATGGGCCACTTGGCAGAAGTACTCCACCGGCGTGTCCAGCGTGCCGTGCTCTGCCCACGACGTGCCCGGGCACTGCCGGCACAATCCCTTCAGGAAGCAGCGGGCGCAGCGGGCCAGGTAGTCGCGGTTGGTGGCCCGCATCTCACGCAGCTTGGGGAAGAAGTTGGTCAGGGCGTCTCGTAGGCAGCCCCCCTCATCCCCCCTGCCCCCCCTCCTTCCCCCGAAAGCAGGGGGAGAAGGGGGGAAAGTCAGGTCGTACACCGTCTCCGGATGACGCAGCGGCATACAGGGTTGGAACTTGCCGTAGGCGTCCACACACCCTCCGCCCTGGCCGGAACCGCAGACGAATAGAACATCGCCAGGGGGTCTGGTGAACTTCGAGCAGAACTCCTTCATGCTCTTGAGGTAGCTCTCTGGCCTGCGGGCCAGTACTGCGAACCCCTCTTGGGGTGAGGGTCTGAGCCTCTTGATCAGACGGTTTTTCTCCTCAGGTCCCCGCCGATTGCGGAGGTCGAAGAACACAGCGTGGTCTGGCGGATGGCCCATCCAGGGGATGGTGGCGGCCCAGGCATCGAACTCGTCCACCTCGCCTCCGTTGGGCGGCAGAAGCGCGCCCTTGACTACAAACGGCACTTGACGCTCCAGGAGCAGGTGGATGCCCCGCCACGCAGCCTCAAAGGAGCCGGGCACCCGGCTCACAGCCTCGTAGGATTTCCGCTTCATCCCGTAGACCGTGATCTCGATCTTCTCCAGCGGCGGGATGCGGGCCAGGAGATCGGCCAGATGGGGTGTGACCAGCGTGGCGTTGGTGAAGAGCAGCACCCTCAGGCCCAGCCTGCGGGCGAAGAGGTACAGCTCCTCGAAATCCTCTCTCAGAAGTGGCTCGCCGCCGGTGTACCTCACGGTCATGCAGCCCAGGGAGGCGGCCTCTGTCAGGATGGCCTTGATCTGCACCGTAGAAAGCTCCCGCTCCCTGGCCGCCTGGTCATCGGCCGGTAGGTTGATGCAGCAGTGGATGCAGTCGTTGTTGCACCGCTCGGTCAGCTCCATGTCCAGCCGGCCCAGGAAGGGGCGTCTGTTCTGCCAGAGGGCGGCTTCGCCCATGTTGCGTTCCACGACGTACGAATCGTTTGCCACGTTCTTTGCCCCAGTAATCCGTGATCCGCGATGCGTGATCCACGAGCAGGTTCAATCACGAATCACGTTTCACGAATTACGTTTCGCGCCTCACGTAACACCCCCACCACTCAAATCAAAGCGCAGGATGTAGCAGGGCACCTGGCGGGCGATGTCTTGCGCGATGAGCAAGGACTTGTCCCACCATTCGGCGGTGGCCAGGAGCTTCCGGATCACCTCCATCCTATCGTCCAGCGGAATGAGACGATTCTCCGGCGCCTGTTCCAGCCACAAAATCGCCCTCAACGGTGCCGAGGCGGCCGAGACATCCTCGACACTCATGCTGCTCCAGACGCCGTGCACTCTGTACCCGTCCGGCCAGCGGCCTATGACGTTGCGGTCGTCGCCCAGGATCTCAACTCCTGCCTCGTCTTTCAGCATGGCTCTGATGGTGGACTTGCCCGCGTCCGAGTGACCCACGAAGAGAAATCCCTGGCCGTCCATGATGGCCCCGCTGGAGTGTATGAAGCAGCCTCCCCGGTCGGCCAGCACCTGGGCCAGCGCAGCCAACGTCAGAAAGTTGTGGTCAGAACGAAAGGAGTGCAACTGCCGGTGGGCTCTGAGCAGGCCAAGAAGCCGCGCAGGTGTCAGAAGGCTGTGGTCAGAACGGGAGGAGTGCAATCGTAACAGTGAGCCCAGATCACCGAACACCCTGGCCCTGGTGTGGTCGTGGTCAAAGATGGCTAGCCGCTCGATGCCTTCGCTTGCTTGGTTTCGATACGCTACGCTACTCGACCGTCGCTCGCTCTCCCGGGTTTCCGATGCACTCGTGCGAAGGTATATCCAGGCGTTGCTCCTCTTGTGGATCCTCCAGTCTCCTATCTGATACACTTCTTCTCCCAGGTCCTGGCCTTCCAGATCGGGAAAGCCGGCGTGGTGCCGGATGCTGATGGTGACCTCTTCCGGCCTGTCTACCTGGAAGAGGTTGAACGTGTGATGAAAGGTGGCGTTTGCGATGGCGAGGTCAGACTCCACGCAGAACGTGATGCCAACGCACTCATAAGTAGCGGCGATGGCGCTTTTCCCAGTCTTGCTTGAACTGCCTGGCCTCTCTCGCCACTTCGCAGAGATACTGCACCGGAGCAGAGAAGCGTCGGTGCTCCAGGTAGCCATAGACCGGACACCAGCGGCAGTCGTCCCGCAGGTCGCAGGCGGCGCAGTTCTCCAGGTACTCCCGCCCGCCCCGCACCTTGTCGGCCAGCGAGGGAATGAACACGTCCCACGCTTCCTGGAAGCTACCCTGCCTCAGGTCGTAGCGTAGAGCCGGGTCCTGGATGAAGCCACAGAACGTCATCCCGCCGTAAGGGTCCACGTGAAAATCGCGGCGCACAGCGATACACGAGGCAAAGAGACGGTCGTCGCCCTCCATACGGCGATAGTCGTGCTCGCCTTCTCCTTCCTCTCTTTGCTCGCGCATCGCCTCCGCGTATGAAGGGTCTGGCGAGTCTAGCTCGACGACGTCGCGGGGGTCCAGCCGCTGGCGCTCGATCTCCCGGTTGCGCTCAGGATCCCCACACGCCGAGAGGTAGAGCCAGGCCGCGCCGCAGCGCCAGTCTCGGCTCAGGGATTGGGCCAGGGCCTGCATCTCGTCCCACTGGTGGTAGTTGTCACGCATGGGGATGAGTTGCACGGTGAAGCCCGCGCCGGCCTCCTTCAGGTAGGCAAAGCCGCGCATGGTGCGCTCGAAGGATCCGGGCTTACGGGTGACGTGGTCATGCACCTCCGCCGTGGCCCCATAAATGGCCGCCATCTTGCGCCCTTTTCTCCTCATGAGTTGGGCGATCCAGGGCGTGATCAAGGTACCGTTGGTGTTGAGGGAATAGTGGGTGGCCTTGCGGGTGACGTAGTCGAAGACCTCGGCGAAGTCGGGCCGCAGCATGGGCTCGCCACCGGAGATGCTCCACTCGTGGCAGCCCATGACTCGCGCCTGGTCCACCACGTCGCGGATCTCGTCGAAGCTCAGCTCATCCTGTTTCTCCGGCGCGCCGGGTGGGATGCGCAGCCAGCAGTGGCGGCAGTTGTTGTTGCAGCGGTAGGTGAGATCGAGGCTGCCTTTCAGGGGAAGGCGGGGCATAGCCCGCATGACTTTTGATGTCGAATACCCTGGCATTGGTAACTCCCCTGGGGGTAGGTAAGATGTTTGAGGCCGCTGAACCTAGCATATCACAAAACAGAGCAAACGTCAAGCACCAATTAAGAGAAAACGGTGACATCGGCCATTCACTCCACGTTGGAGATCGGGGATTGCTGACCAACCCCCTCACAGCGGCATTAGTTTAGAAAGATGAGGTGTGGTACAATGTTATCGCGGACGTCTCTTTATCTTGCCGCGTTCGGTTTTACAGACAATTTACAAAACGACAATACGGCCTTAACATTTGGGCCGGATAATGTAACTGAATCCGCCATCAGCGAGGGCTTACAATATTCCGGCAAAGGAGGAACCAATGTTGAGAAAGAGCTGTTTTCTGTGTATGGCGATTGTCGCTTTGTTAGCCACGATGTCTTGTGGCCGGGGGAGGATGGCCCTGTTGGTTAGTAGAGCCGCCGAACGGGAACGAAACACGCCAGCCGACGTGAGGACTTCCGCTTCGGGCTACGCCCTCGTCGAGATCGAGGATTTCCTGGAGAACGCTGCCCGGCTGGACTGGTCGCCCCAAGGGGACTGGATCGCCTACGACAAGTCCAAGTGGGAGTGGGGCGGCTACTTTGACGTGTATCGGATTCGGCCGGACGGTACGGGCAACGAGTGTCTCACCTGCGACCACCCGGACCTTCACAACAA
>CAZQDO010000498.1:0-4178 GCA_964592085.1 uncultured Anaerolineae bacterium
GGGATTTGGGGGCGCAGAGAGGTCACCCCGGCACGCCGCCGTGTCACCCCATCACTGCCTCTCGCCGTTCCGCTACGTACTGAGCCTGTCCGCCCTGCGCCGAGTCGAAGGGTCGAACCTGCAGTCGCACCGCCAGGTGATTCCTATCAGGAAGGGTTGGCTTTGCTGGAGCAAGGATGTTACGAGAAAGCGACGACTCGCTTCCTGACGCATCTGGAACGTGACCCGGATTCTGCTCTGGCCCGCTACCAGTTGGCTCGGATCTATGCCAACAGGGGGCAGTGGGAAGAGGCCCGGTCGTGGTGCCAGCAAGCTGTCGGGCAGGACCCCTTATTAACCGAGGCGTACTACACTCTGGGCCTCATCTATCAGGAAGAAGGGGAGTCGGCCCAGGCCATCGCCCAACTCAAAAAGACGCTCTACCTGACCCCCAACTTTGTTCTGGCCCACTTTAGCCTGGCTAACCTGTACCAGCAGACAGGCCGTCAGGGCGAGGCGGCGCGCCACCGGGCGCAGGCCATCCGCCTGGCAGCTCAGATGCCGCCGGACGAAGTGGTGCCTGGCTCTGACGGGCTGACGGCCGCGCAGTTGCTGACGATGGTGAAAGCGACACTCTGATTGTGGACTGGCATTTCGACAGGAGTGAGATATGAATCCGAAAGAGACGAACGTATCCGAAATCCTACAACGGCGTGCCCGGGCTTTAGCAAGACTGCCCACGGAAGAGGAGACCGAAGGTGAGACCCTGCACCTGCTAACGTTCCCTCTGGGTGAAGAGCGCTATAGCGTGGAGATCACCCTGGTGCAAGAAGTTCAGCCGCTGGAGAGCCAGGTCTGGTCTCGCGTGCCCTGTACTCCCGACTTCATCGTCGGCATGGTGAACATTCGGGGTCGCATCTACTCGGTGATGGACATAGGTCGCTTTCTGGGCCTGCCCCGTCGCCCGCTATCCGAGGCAGCTCACGTCCTCCTGGTGCGAGGCGGCGACCAGGGGGGGGAGGGTGAGATGGAGCTCAGCATCCTGGCCGACGATGTGCCCGAGGTGATTACCATCCCTCTGGCCGAGGTGCATCCGTCGGCAACGACCGTCTCCACCCAGGCGCAGGAGTACGTGCGAGGCGTCACCGACGATATGCTGGTCGTTCTGAACCTGGAGCACCTGCTTTCGGAACCACGCATCATCGTTCACGAGGAAGTTTAGTCACCGGCTTATCAGGAACGAGACCCTTCGCTTTGCTCAGGGTGACATAACCTCCAGTGTGACATTGTCAAGATAGTTACCCAAAATCAACGACGAGAAAGGGGATAGAACAATGATAGAACAAACACCATTTGACCGGAATCGGGGTCAAGATAGAGCAGCGCCCTCTCAATTCAACCTGGGCGTGGTGAGCATGATCGCGCTGGGTGGTGTTCTCCCGGTCGCCGGGACCATCGTCTCGTACCTGTTCCTGGCCAGTTGGCGCTGGAACAACACCCTGGCCCACTCGGTTGACGAGGCCGTGGGAGCTTTCGCGGCCCTGACCCTGGCCATACTGCTCCTCATGCAGCAGAGAACCGAGCGAGCCAGCGATTATCGTGTATGGGTGTCGTGTGGGCTCATCGGCATGGGTCTCTTGGACCTGTTCCATTCTCTTCCCCAACCAGGGCAGGCTTTTGTCTGGTTGCACAGCACGGCGGTGCTGGTGGGTGGCGTGTTCTTTGCGATGGTCTGGCTGCCGGATGACGTGACCCGATCAGGGCTGGGCAAGGCAGCACCCTGGATGGTAGCTCTCGCGGCCGGTATCTTCGGCGCGCTCTCTCTCGCTTTTCCAAATGCACTCCCTACGATGACGATAGAGGGCGCCTTCACACCTGCTGCCAGGATCCTGAATATTGCCGGCGGGCTTCTCTTTCTGGTGGCGACGGTGTTTTTTGTCTCACGCTACCGCGCTACCAGAGGTCTCGACGAACTCATATTCGCCAATCTCTGTCTGCTGTTTGGTGTAGCAGGTGTGTTGTTCGAGCTCTCCAAGCTATGGGATGCCTCCTGGTGGCTCTGGCACCTGCTGCGACTAATCGCTTACGTGATCGCCCTGGGATACCTGTTCGCTGTCTTTCAACGAATCCGGACAGAGCAGCAGCAACAGGTGGACTACCTGAACAGCGTGCCCTCGCCGGTGACGGCTATTGACCGGCAGTTCAACATCCAGTTCATCAACGAGACCGGGGCACGGTTCGTGGGCACGACCGTCGAGGCTGCCATAGGGCAGAAGTGTTACGCCTTGCTCAGGACGGAGCACTGCCAAACGGCCGAGTGTCGCGTACACCAAGCGATGGAAAAGGATGGCTTGTTCACCAGTGAGACCGTGGCTCAGGGAGCCGGCGGCCTGCCGATCCAGTACAGCGGTGCGCCGCTCAAGGATGTTGATGGAAACATCGTGGGTGCATTGGAATACGTAACCGACATCAGCGATCTCAAGCGCGCACAGCAAGTGCTGCAAGATGCCGTGGCCAGGTACATGGCCTTTGCCGAGAAAGTGGGAGCCGGTGACCTGACCATCCACTTGCAGGCTGATGCCAGCGACGTCATCGGCCGCCTGGGCGTGGCCCTGAACGGCATGGTCGAAAAGCTAGCCGAGCTGACCGGCCAGGTCCGCGAAGCTACGGGCGACATCACCTCCATGACCGCCGAGATATTGGCCAATACCAGCCAGCAAGCCGCCACCGCCAGCCAGCAGGCCACGGCCGTCAGCGAGACCAGCACCACCGTTCAAGAGACGCGCCAGACAGCGGAGCAGGCCGCCGAGCGGGCCCGTCTGGTGTCGGAGGCAGCTCAGGAGTCCACCGAGGTAGCCGACCAGGGTCTGCAGGCCGTTCAGGACACCGTGATGAGCATGGGCAGCATCAAGGAGCAAGTCGGCGCCATCGCCGAGACCATCCTCACCCTCAGTGAGCAGACCCAGCAGATCGGCGAGATCATCGCCACCGTCAACGACATCGCCGACCAGTCCAACCTGCTGGCCCTGAACGCAGCCATTGAGGCGGCGCGGGCAGGCGAGGCTGGCAAGGGTTTCGCGGTGGTAGCGGGCGAGGTGCGCAGCCTGGCGGAGCAATCGCGACAGGCCACGGATCAGGTGCGGAACATCCTGGGTGAGATTCAGAAGGCGGCCAACACCGCGGTGATGGTCACCGAGGAGGGCACCAAGCGGGCGGACGCCGGAGAGCAACAGGCACAGAAGACCGGGGAGGCCATTCGCACCATCAATGAGCAGATCCAGCGGGTATCCCAGGCGGCCCACCAGATCGCGGCCAGCGCCGGTCAGCAATTGGTGGGTATGGATCAGATCGCCTCGGCCATGGACAGCATCAACCAGGCCACCGCTCAGAGCGAGGCCGGCACCCGGCAGGTGGAGGAGGCAGCTCAGAATCTCACCAAGTTGGCTACCGAGCTCACCAGCATCGTGGAGCAGTACAAGCTTCAGTGATCACTGATTAGTTCTTGTTGCGGAACTAGCAGGCCAGGCTCCCACGCCTGGCAATTCGGCGGCATGGGAGCCGCCTCTGCTGAGTTTTGCACCAGAAACTGATTACTGGCTATTGGTAACTGACAGGAGTAGGCAGATGGACCGACGCGAAGAACTGAAGCGTCAACTGATGGTCACCTTTCGGGCTGAGCTGGAGGAACACCTGGGCACACTCAACAAGGGGCTGCTGGCTCTGGAGGCAGGCCTGCCCCAGGAGGAGCGGGACCCATTGCTGGCAGAGCTCTTCCGTGCTGCCCACAGCATCAAGGGAGCGGCGCGAGCGGTGGAACTGCAGGACATCGAAACCATCTCCCACCGTCTGGAGGACGTGCTGGGCGCTGTCCAGCGGGAGGCGTTGTCTCCTACGCCGGAACTGTTCGACGTGCTCTTGCCGGCCGTGGACGCGCTGCGCGAGGCGATGGCCGCCCACCTGCGAGGCGAAAGCCTGCCGGCTCAGCAGCGCGACCGGCTGCTGTCTGAGCTGGAGGCGACAGTGCAGGGTGACACGGAGACAAGGAGACGCGGAGGCAGGGAGACAAGGAGACGCGGGGACACAGAGACACCGGAGGGTGAAGCGGTCACCCCCTCTCCCCCTCTCCCCATCCCCGAGTCTCCCCGTCTCCCCCTCTCCGAGTCAGCCCCTCACCGTGTCATCGTGTCTCCGCAAGAGGA